>NZ_JAAARL010000030.1:0-70139 GCF_009908205.1 Pseudomonas sp. Fl5BN2
GGGTTTGGTCAGGGGTGGGGTCATAGGGACTTCAATCAGTCCGGTATTTCAGTTGGAGCAGGGCGGGGCGCAGGCGCGGTCAGCGAGGTGATCTTGATCAGCAGCGCCAGGTGGCCGTTGTCCAGATAGTTGAGCTGACCGTTCTTGGTATGGCTTTGCTGCTTCAGGTGTTCGCTGCGGGTGACCAGGCCATTGCTGTCGATCTGGTTGATCCAGAAATCCGCCTCGACATCGGTGAAGCGCCCGAGCTTGAGGCTCAGGGTGCCTTCGATGGGGTACTGGCCAAACTGTTCCGCTCCGTCGCTGAGGGCAACCTTGACCGGGTTTTCGCTCAGGGTCTGTTGCCAAGCCTTGTGCAGTAGCACGCTGTAGTCAGCGCTGGCGCCGAGTTTCTCAACGATGCCGCCCAGGGAAGGGCTGCGCTGGTTGTCCGCAGCCAGGTGCTGGGCGCCGGCGGCCCAATCTTCCGGGGCCGCGTGGCTGAGGATCTGCGGCTCGGCGTTCTGCCGGACAAGGATCAATTCCACCTGGTACAGGTCGTCGGCAAAAGCCATTGGCGCGACCAGGGCCAGGAGCAGGGTCAACGAACAGAGCAGGCGCATGGGGCGTCCTTCAAGCAGTTTTCGGGGTGAGGCGCTCAAACAACGCCTCCAATGTATTAAAGCGCTCTTCCGGACGCTCCATCGGCACCATGAACTTGAACAGTGTTGCGCCTTCGAATTTGTAGCGTTTGGGTTGCCCCTGGATCAGCTTGATCAGTGCCAATGGGTCCACCGGGGTATCTGCGGCGAACTCGATGCGGCCGCCCTGCGGGCCGCCGTCGACTTTCTTGATCCCCAGTTGTTCGGCCTGGAGTTTCAGCAGGGTCAGGCGGACCAGGTTCTTGGTCGGTTCCGGCAGCAGGCCGAAACGGTCGATCATTTCCACCTGCAGATCCTTCAGGCCATCCTCGTCGGTGGCCGAAGCGATGCGCTTGTAGAGGATCAGGCGGGCGTGGACATCCGGCAGGTAGTCTTCGGGAATCAGTGCCGGCAGGCGCAGGTTGATTTCCGGGCCGCCGCCCAGGGGTTGGTCGAGGTTCGGCTGCTCGCCCTTGCGGATGGCTTTCACCGCACGCTCGAGCATCTCCATGTAAAGGGTGAAGCCTACGGCCTGGATCTGGCCGCTCTGGCCGTCGCCCAGCAGTTCGCCGGCGCCGCGGATTTCCAGGTCGTTGGTGGCCAGTACGAAACCGGCTCCCAGGTCCTGGGTGTTAGCGATGGCTTCCAGGCGCTTTTCTGCGTCCGGGGTAATTTGTTGGCGCGGCGGCGTCAGCAGGTAGGCATATGCCTGGTGGTGACTGCGCCCGACCCGGCCACGCAACTGGTGCAACTGGGCCAGGCCGAACTTGTCGGCGCGCTCGATGATGATGGTGTTGGCGCTCGGCACGTCGATGCCGGTCTCGATGATGGTCGAGGCAATCAGCACGTTGAAGCGCTTATGGTAGAAGTCGCTCATCACCTGTTCGAGTTCGCGCTCGCGCATTTGTCCGTGGCCGATGCCAATCCGTGCTTCGGGCACCAGCTCGGCGAGCTCGGCGGCGCACTTCTCGATGGTCTTCACATCGTTGTGCAGGTAATACACTTGCCCGCCGCGCAGCAGTTCACGCAGCAGGGCTTCTTTCACTGTGCTCTTGTTCTGCTCCATGACGAAGGTCCGCACCGACAGGCGTCGGGCCGGCGGGGTGGCGATGATCGACAGGTCGCGCATGCCCGAGACGGCCATGTTCAGGGTCCGCGGGATCGGCGTGGCGGTCAGGGTGAGGATGTCGACTTCACTACGCAGGGCCTTGAGCTGTTCTTTCTGACGAACACCGAAGCGGTGCTCTTCGTCGATGATCACCAGGCCGAGGTTCTTGATCTTCACATCGTCCTGCAGCAGCTTGTGGGTGCCGATGACGATGTCGATCTTGCCTTCGGCGAGGTCGGCCACCGCGGCGTTGACCTCTTTGGTCGACTTGAAGCGGCTCATCACCTCCACGGTCACCGGCCAGTCGGCGAAGCGGTCGCGGAAGCTGTTGTAGTGCTGCTGGGCGAGCAGGGTAGTGGGCACCAGGATCGCCACCTGGCGACCGCCGTGCACGGCAATAAAAGCCGCGCGCATTGCCACTTCGGTCTTGCCGAAGCCGACGTCGCCGCACACCAGGCGGTCCATCGGCTTGGGCGCGAGCATGTCGGCGCGTACCGCTTCGATGGTGGTTTGCTGGTCCGGGGTCTCCTCGAAAGGGAAGCCGGCACTGAAGGTTGCGTAGTCGGCTTTGGGATCGGCAAACGCGTAGCCTTCGCGTGCGGCGCGGCGGGCGTAGATGTCCAGCAGCTCGGCGGCGACGTCGCGCACTTGTTCGGCGGCTTTGCGCTTGGCTTTCTGCCAGGTCTCCGAGCCCAGGCGGTGCAGCGGGGCCAGGGCGTCGTCGCTGCCGGTGTAGCGGGCGATCAGGTGCAGGTTGGCCACTGGCACATAGAGCTTGGCGCCCTCGGCGTAGGCCAGGGTGAGGAATTCAGCGACCTGATTGTCGATTTCCAGGGTCGCCAGGCCCAGGTAGCGGCCGACGCCGTGGTCGATATGCACCACCGGCGCGCCTTCGCGCAGCTCGGTGAGGTTCTTGATCACGGCATCGTTGTTGGCGTCGGCGCGTTTTTCCCGGCGCCGACGCTGCATCACTCTCTGGCCGAACAGCGGGCTCTCGGCCACCAGGGCCAGGGCCGGGTCGTCCAGCAGTAGACCTTCGTCCAGCGGAGCGATGGTAATCGCCAGGCGCTCTTTGCTTTTGACGAAATCTGGCCAGCTGTCGACGGTTTTTGGCCGCAGCTTCAGGCGTTCCAGCAACTCCAGCAGCACCTCGCGGCGCCCGGCGGATTCGGCGGTGAACAGCACCCGGCCGGGGAACTCGTCGAGGAAGCCGGAAAGCGCTGCCAGGGGTTGGTTGGCCTTGGCCTCGATGGCCAGGTTGGGCAGCTCATGGGCGGGGAAGCGTTCGCGGCCGACACCGGTTTCGATGTCTTGCTGGCTGGCGACCACGCGCGGCCAGTTTTTCAGGCGAGCGAAGCAGTCTTCCACCGGCAGGAACAGTTCCGCTGGTGGCAATAAAGGCCGGGACGGATCGACGCGGCGCTCTTCGTAGCGATTGCGTACGTCGTTCCAGAAGTTCTCTGCCGCCTGTTCAATGCCCGGTAGAGAGAACACTTGGGTGTCCTGGGGCAGGTAGTCGAACAGAGTGGAGGTGTCCTCGAAAAACAGCGGCAGGTAGTACTCGATACCGGCGGGGGTAATCCCGCTGCTCAGGTCCTGGAAGATCGGGCAGCGCCGGAAATCGACATCGAAGCGCTCGCGAAAACGCGCCTTGAAGCGGGTCACCGCGTCTTTCTGCAGAGGGAATTCCCTGGCCGGCAGCAGGCGGATCGAATCGACCTTGTCTATGGAGCGCTGGTTCTCCGGATCGAAGGTGCGCAGGGTTTCGATTTCATCGTCGAACAGATCGATGCGGTAGGGCAGCTTGCTGCCCATCGGGAACAGGTCGATCAAGGCACCGCGCACGGCGAACTCGCCGTGCTCATAGACCGTATCCACGCAGCGATAGCCGCTGGCTTCCAGGCGTGTACGCATCTGCTCGACATCTAGCTTCTGGCCAACGTCCAGTACCAGGCTGCTGCCCAGCAGGAACTGGGTTGGTGCCAGGCGATGCAGGGCGGTGGTGATCGGTACCACCAGCACACCATGCTCCAGCTCCGGCAGCCGGTAGAGGCTGGCGATGCGCTGGGAAATGATGTCCTGGTGCGGCGAGAACAGGTCGTAGGGCAGGGTTTCCCAGTCAGGGAAATGCAGCACCGGCAGATCCGGGGCAAAGAAGCTCAGCTCCTGTTCCAGTCGGTCAGCGCTTTGGCTGTCGGCGGTCAGCAGGAGGGTGAAGCGCTTTGCAGCGCTAGCGGCTTCGGCGATGGCCAGGCTCAGGGCGGCACCGGGCAGATTGCCCCAATGCTGTTTGCCGGCGGCGGCAGGGAGTAGCGGTAGACGCAGGACGGGCACGGACGGTCAAGCTCCAAGCGTTGCGACAAAGTCGGTAATTGTAACGGCCCCGGGCAGTCACTGTCAGTGGCTGATGCGTCTATTACGCTGGTTGGGGGAAATGTAGTGGCTATGACAACAAAATGCGCTTTTCAGGGCGAAATGTAGTGCGGGATTGGCGCAGTGTTACGGAGGGTTACAGACAGTTTGGCTGGATCTCCAAAAAATTGACGCTGCTGGAGGCCCCGTGTTTACTGGCCTCTAGCGCAGTGGTATTTTTTTGCAAGGGCTTTTTGTTACGTTCCGCACGACAGGCGCGCATTGCTACGCGAGGTTCTCGGCGGCATAATGTAGCCCCTTTTTTCTGCCCCTACATGTGGAAGGTTCCCGTGACTCAGAAGCCCGACCAGTGTCTTGGTGAATGGATCGACCGTGAAGCACTCGCAGAAGCGATGATTCCGCTTATCGGTCAGCTGTACCGCAATAACAATGTGGTGAGCTCGATCTATGGCCGCAGCCTGATCAACCAGTCTGTCATCGCGATTCTCAAAGCCCACCGCTTTGCTCGCCACCGTTCCTCCGACGACAGCGAACTCTCCGTCCACGAAACATTCCCTCTGCTGAAGGCCATGAGCGAGCTCAAGCTCGGCGCGGCTTCGGTAGATCTGGGCAAGTTGGCGTTCAAATTCCGTAACGAAGGCAATGGCCGCAGCGCCGAGCAGTTCGTTCGCGAAGAAATGGCTGACGTGGTTGGTCAGCAAAATACTTCGGCCCGCAAAGGCACTGACGTGGTGCTGTACGGCTTCGGTCGTATCGGCCGTCTGCTGGCACGCATCCTGATCGAAAAAACCGGTGGTGGCGACGGCCTGCGTCTGCGCGCCATCGTGGTGCGTAAAGGCGCTGAAAACGACCTGACCAAACGCGCCAGCCTGCTGCGCCGCGATTCGGTTCATGGTTCGTTCAACGGCACCATCACTATCGACGAAGAAAACAACACCATCACCGCTAACGGCAACCTGATCCAGGTTATCTACGCGAAGAACCCGACTGAAGTGGATTACACCCAGTACGGGATCAAGAACGCGCTGCTGGTGGACAACACCGGTGTATGGCGTGACGCCGACGGCCTGGGCCAGCACCTGGCCTGCCCGGGTATCGACCGCGTTGTTCTGACCGCGCCTGGCAAAGGCAAGCTGAAGAACATCGTTCACGGTATCAACCACAGCGAAATCACCGCTGACGACAAGATCGTGTCCGCCGCTTCCTGCACCACCAACGCCATCGTGCCGGTGCTGAAGGCTGTGAATGACAAGTTCGGCATCATCAACGGTCACGTCGAAACCGTTCACTCGTACACCAACGACCAGAACCTGATCGACAACTTCCACAAGGGCGATCGCCGTGGCCGTAGCGCCGCGCTGAACATGGTGATCACTGAAACCGGTGCTGCTACCGCTGCTGCCAAGGCCCTGCCTGAGCTGGCCGGCAAGCTGACCGGTAACGCGATCCGCGTTCCAACGCCGAACGTGTCGATGGCCATTCTCAACCTGAACCTTGAGAAAGCCGCTACCCGTGAAGAGATGAACGAGTACCTGCGCTACATGGCGCTGCACTCCGATCTGCACAAGCAAATCGACTTCGTCAATTCCCAGGAAGTGGTGTCCACTGACTTCGTGGGCTCGCGTCACGCCGGTGTGGTCGACGCTGAAGCGACCATCGTTCAGGACAACCGCGTTGTGCTGTACGTCTGGTACGACAACGAGTTCGGTTACAGCTGCCAGGTAGTGCGGGTGATGGAAGACATGGCTGGGGTCAACCCGCCAGCGTTCCCACGCTAAGCACTCTGCAGAAATGAAAACGCCCCGACATGTCGGGGCGTTTTTGTTTGTGGCCTTCTCCGGCAAGCCAACCCCTACATGGAAGAGGCGAGATTGCCGTAGGGGGCGCCTTGCCAGCTAAGCCTTTCAGGCACCGCCGACGGTTGCCGCTTGCGCTGTGCGCAAGGCGTGACGATTGCCGCGAAACAGCACCAGGGTGGCGATCAGCCCCAGCACCGCTGCGCCGCTGAGCCAGATCCCCGGTGCCGCCTGGTTGCCCAGTACGTGAATCAGATAGGTACAGACCGCCGGAGTGAAGCCACCGAAGGTTGCGGTGGCGAGGCTGTAGGCCAGGGAGAAACCAGTGGTGCGCACCTCGACCGGCATGATCTCGGTCAGGGCCACCACCATGGCGCCGTTGTACGAACCATAGAGGAAGGACAGCCACAACTCGACGATTAGCAGGTGGCTGAAGCTCGGATTGGCTACCAGCCAGGACAGCGCTGGATAAGCCGTGAGGATCGCCAGGATGGTGGCACTCAGCAGCAGCGGCTTGCGCCCGATCTTGTCAGACAGCGAGCCCATTACCGGCAGCCAGAAGAAGTTCGACAGGCCGATGCACACGGTCACCAGCAGAGCGTCGAAATCCGACAGGTGCAGTTCGGTCTTGCCGAAGGTCGGGGTGTAGGCGGTGATCAGGTAGAAGGACACGGTGGTCATCACCACCAAGGCCATGCCGGCGATGACAATGCCGAAGTTCTGACCGATGGAGCGGACGATTTCCTGCAACGAAGGGCGATGCTTGCGGGCCTGGAATTCCGGGGTTTCCTCCAGGGAGCGGCGGATGATGAAAATCGCCGGAACAATCATGCAACCCACCAGGAATGGCACGCGCCAGCCCCAATCCCCCATTTGCTCGGGGCTCAGCCAGTGGTTCAGGCCAACGCCGAGCAAGCCGGCGAACACCACTGCGGCCTGTTGACTTGCCGATTGCCAGCTGACGAAGAAGCCCTTGCGGCCTGGAGTGGCAATTTCGGCCAGGTACACCGAGACGCCGCCCAGTTCGACGCCTGCGGAGAAGCCCTGCAGCAGGCGTCCCAGCAGCACCAGCAATGGCGCGGCAACGCCAAGGGTGGCATAGCCTGGCACGCAGGCAATCAATACGGTGCCCGCGGCCATCAGGGCCAGGGTGATGATCAGGCCCTTGCGGCGGCCGTGACGGTCAATGTAGGCACCGAGGAAGATCGCCCCCAAAGGGCGCATCAGGAAGCCGGCACCGAAGGTCGCCAGGGACAGCATCAACGAGGCGAATGCACTCTCGGCAGGAAAGAAGGTCTTGGCGATTGCGGTGGCGTAGAAGCCATAGACCATGAAGTCGAACATCTCGAGAAAGTTGCCGCTGACAACGCGAAAAATCGCCTTGCCTTTGCCCGTGGTCGTGGACATGTTTTTCACTCACTTTGGCTGTCTTGTTAGCAATCCCTGGTCGTTATGCGTCCCTCACTGCAAAGTCGGGGCTCGAGGCTGCACGCTGAACAGTTTTGTAACGATATGTGTATAAAAGTCATCCAGCAACAAAAACTCTTGGATGGACTTTGCCGGCTCTAGGTCGGGGTTCGGCCCGCGGGCGAAGGCTGTAGGGAGGTGCGCAGGCAGACGCCGTCTGTCGCATAATGGCGTTTTGCATTGAGAGCCAGCCCTGCGGGGTGGTTGATCGGGAGAGAAAGCCTTGCCAGGTAATCAGCGGTGGCGATGGGGGATGTCATGGGCGGCGATGCTGCTGTTGGCGGGATGTGGGGGCGATCACCTGGAGAGCGTCTCCGGTCCGACCATGGGCAGCACCTATTCCGTGCAGTATGTGCGCCATGCCAATGGCCCGGCAGCGTCGCTGGTCAAGACCGAGGTCGAGGGAATCTTGGCTGAGGTCGATCGGCAGATGTCCACCTATCGCAGTGATTCGGATATCGAGCGTTTCAATGATTTGCCGGCCAACAGTTGTCAGCCGATGCCTGAACCGGTGCTGCAATTGGTGCGGGTGGGCGAGCAGCTGTCTCGGGACAGCGATGGCGCTTTTGACCTGACGGTGGAGCCGCTGCTCAATCTCTGGGGTTTTGGTCCCCAGGGGCGAGAGGAAAAGGTCCCGAGCACCGCGGCGCTGGCCGAGGTGCGGGCGCGGGTTGGGTATGAGCAGTTGCATATCAAGGGGGCGGAGCTGTGCAAGGACGCGGCCGTGGAGGTGGACTTCAATAGCATTGCCGCCGGCTACGCCGTGGACCGTATCGCTGCCAGGCTTGTGGAATTGCGGATCGACAGTTTCCTTGTCGAGGCCACGGGCGAGCTCAAGGCGGTGGGTCACAAGGTTGATGGTTCACCCTGGCGCATTGCCCTGGAAGAGCCCCGGGATGATCAGCAAGTGGCCCAGCGAGTAATTGCTCTGGACGGTTATGGTGTATCCACGTCCGGCGACTACCGTAATTACTTCGAGCAGGACGGCCAGCGTTACTCCCACACTTTTGATGCTCGAGCCGGCAAGCCCATTACTCACCAGTTGGCCTCGGTGACGGTGATTCATCCTTCGACGCTGATGGCCGATGGCTTATCGACGCTGTTGTTGATACTCGGCCCGGAGGCCGGTTGGGATTACGCGGAAAAACACGCGATCGCAGCATTTTTTGTGATGCGTGCCGATACAGGATTCGTCACACGCAGCAACCCGGAGTTCGATCGGCTGTTCGCTGGGCCAAAACACTAGCCTTGCGCAGCTGTAGTGCAGGCAAAAGTAGCCTACGACGCGACCAAGGGTTAATGTGCGCGGCGTTGACGCTTCTATAGACTGTGCCCGGGTTCGTAACCGAGCCAAATTGATCCTTCATGCCGCTGGCCGCGGCATGATTTAGCCGGAGATGCCAGAAGGGCATCTCGGCCTGTTCTGAGGAGTACGCATGGCTGTCTACAACTACGACGTAGTGGTGCTGGGCTCAGGCCCCGCTGGAGAAGGTGCGGCAATGAACGCCGCGAAAGCAGGGCGCAAAGTGGCGATGGTCGATAGCCGTCGTCAGGTCGGCGGTAACTGCACCCACCTGGGTACCATTCCGTCCAAGGCCCTGCGTCACTCGGTCCGGCAGATCATGCAGTTCAACACCAACCCGATGTTCCGGGCCATTGGCGAGCCGCGCTGGTTTTCCTTTCCGGACGTGCTCAAGAGCGCCGAGAAGGTTATCTCCAAGCAGGTGGCTTCGCGCACCGGCTACTACGCCCGTAACCGGGTCGACGTGTTCTTCGGCACCGGCAGCTTTGCTGACGAGCAGACCGTTGAAGTGGTCTGCGCCAACGGCGTAGTGGAAAAGCTGGTGGCCAAGCACATCATCATCGCCACCGGCTCGCGCCCTTATCGCCCGGCGGACATCGATTTTGGCCACCCGCGTATCTACGATAGCGACACCATCCTCAGCCTCGGCCACACCCCGCGCAAACTCATCGTTTACGGTGCTGGGGTCATCGGTTGCGAATACGCTTCGATCTTCAGTGGCCTTGGGGTGCTGGTGGAGTTGGTGGATAACCGCGGCCAGTTGCTCAGCTTCCTCGACTCCGAGATCTCCCAGGCCCTGAGCTATCACTTCAGCAACAACAACATCACCGTGCGCCACAACGAGGAATATGACCGCGTTGAAGGCGTAGATAACGGGGTGATCCTGCATCTGAAGTCCGGCAAGAAGATCAAGGCCGACGCCTTGCTCTGGTGCAACGGCCGTACCGGCAATACCGACAAGCTGGGCATGGAGAATATCGGGGTCAAGGTCAATAGCCGTGGCCAGATCGAAGTGGACGAGAACTATCGCACCTGTGTGCCGAACATCTACGGTGCCGGTGATGTGATCGGCTGGCCGAGCCTGGCCAGTGCCGCTCACGACCAGGGTCGTTCCGCCGCTGGCAGCATCGTCGACAATGGCAGCTGGCGCTTCGTCAACGACGTGCCGACCGGGATCTACACCATTCCCGAGATCAGCTCGATCGGCAAGAACGAGCAGGAGCTGACCCAGGCCAAGGTGCCTTACGAAGTGGGCAAGGCGTTCTTCAAGGGTATGGCCCGTGCGCAGATCGCTGGCGAGCCGCAAGGCATGCTGAAGATCCTGTTCCACCGGGAAACCCTGGAAGTCCTCGGCGTGCACTGCTTCGGCTACCAGGCTTCGGAAATCGTCCACATTGGCCAGGCGATCATGAACCAGCCGGGCGAGCACAACACCCTGAAGTACTTCGTCAACACCACCTTCAACTACCCGACCATGGCCGAAGCCTATCGGGTAGCCGCGTACGACGGCCTCAACCGGCTTTTTTGAGCGGCTCCGGCCGGTGGCCTGAGCCGGCCGGGGAGACCGATTTCAGTAATTCTCGAGAGTGGCGCTGGCCAAACCGGGAAAGTCTGTAATCAGGCTATCTACGCCGAAGTCGGCGAGCCTGCGCATCAGCGCGGGCTCGTTGACCGTCCATACCGATACATGCAAACCCTGACGCTGCGCCCGTTGCAGCCGCTCCGGGGTGCACAGGGTCCAGTTCAGCGCAAGAATCTCGCAGCCATAGCTCTGGGCGACCTTCAACGGGTCGAGCCAGGCGTATTCGGCTACCAGTCCGCGAGACAGGTCCGGGGTCAGCTCGACCGCGGCCTTCAGCACTTCCCGGGAGCTTGAGGTCACAGTGACCTTGTCCAGCAGGCCAAAGCGTTGGGCCATCTCGCGAATCGCCAGTACCGTAGTTGCGGCACGGGTGCGCGAGGCGCTTTTGACTTCCAGTTGCCAGTGCTCGAAATCGCACTTCTCGAACAGCTCCTCCAGGCGCGGAATAGGGCAGGGGGTGATCCATCCCGGGCCGCCTTTGCGTGCATCGTAGGTCGCCAGGTTGGCGGCGGAATGTTCCACTACCTTGCCACGCCGGTCTGTGGTGCGCTTGAGGGTCGGGTCATGAATCACCATCAGCTCGCCGTCCATGGACAGGTGCAGGTCGAGCTCGCAACGGCGGACGCCGTGCTTGAGGCATTCCTGAAAGCTGGTCAGGGTGTTTTCCGGTGCTTCGCCTTTAGCGCCGCGATGGCCATAGATCAGGGTCACAATTGCTCCTTCACGGATGTTGTTCGTTAAGAGAGGGTCAGGCAGTTGCTCAACTGGCGGCCGGGTCGTTCTGCTCCCGGGCCAGACGGCGTTGCTGGGCCTGTTTTTGCAGGATATAGCGCGCCAGCAACTGACGCTGGGCATCGGTCAATGCTTCGAACTCGGTACCGATCTCGAAGGTGCCAAAGCTCTGTGGTTCGCAGTGAGTGACCTTGGCCCGCAGCAGCAGGCCCGAGGCCTGCGGCATCAGCAGCAGTTTGACCGCCAGGTGGCTGCCGCTGGGGTAGCACTGGTGATGGTTGAACTCGATGCCGCCTTCGGAGAGGACAACACGCTGCGGCTCGCCGAACTTGCCGAACACGGTCTGTGCCACCACCTGGCCGAGCAGGTCGATGCGTTTGTTCATGGCCTTGAGGTAGTTGGCCAGGGTGCGGTCGCGCTCGCTGACCTGGCGCAGCAGGTGCTGGGATTCGAATTCGCTGAGGTGCAGTTCACTGAGCAAATTGAACAGTGGGGACTCATCCTGCAACACTTCCTTGCTCGCCGCGTCATGGGCGGACAAGGGGCTAATTTCCAGTGCGATCGTGTCCTCGATACGGTAGTATTCGCGGCGATCTTCTTCATCTAATGTCGACATGGCGAACCCATGGTAGAGGCAGTGGTCTGAGTGTAAAGCTGCTTACCAGGCCCCGCCACAAGGACGTCTTCTTTTCCTCCGAACAAGCCCCGACATGTTCAGACCTCTGTTTGCATTTATTGGCACGCGTTATACCCGTGCAAAGCGTCGCAATCATTTTGTGTCATTCATTTCCCTGACCTCGATGATCGGACTCGCCCTTGGCGTGATCGTGATGATCGTGGTGCTGTCGGTGATGAATGGCTTCGATCATGAGATGCGCACTCGCGTGCTGGGCATGGTGCCCCACGCCACCATCGAATCCGGTGAGCCCATCAGCGACTGGCAAGGCCTGGCCGACAAGGTCAAGCAGAACCCGAAAGTCCTGGCTGTGGCGCCGTTCACCCAGATGCAGGGCCTGCTGACCAACCAGGGTCAGGTGCAGAAGGTGCTGCTCAATGCCATCGATCCGGCCCAAGAACGGCAGGTGTCGATCATCGACCACTTCATGCAACAGGGTCAGCTGGACGCACTGGCGCCCGGCAGCTTCGGCATCGTCATCGGTGACAAGGCGGCGGCCAAGCTGGGCGTTGGCCTGGGCGACAAGCTGACCTTCGTCGCTCCGGAAGTCACGGTGACCCCGGCCGGCATGTTCCCGCGAATGAAGCGGTTTACCGTGGTGGGGATTTTCCACGTCGGCGCCGGTGAGATCGACGGTTACCTGGGCCTGACCAACCTCGAAGACCTGGCTCGCCTGCATCGCTGGAAGCCGGATCAGGTCCAGGGCCTGCGGCTGAAGTTCGACGATCTGTTCCAGGCGCCGCGCACTGCCTGGGAAATCGCCCAGCAGTTGGGTGAGAACCATTATTACGCTCGTGACTGGACCCGTACCCACGGCAACCTGTACCAGGCCATCCGCATGGAAAAAGCCATGATCGGCCTGTTGTTGCTGCTGATCGTCGCGGTGGCCGCGTTCAACATCATCTCGACCCTGGTGATGGTGGTGAACGACAAGAAGGGCGATATCGCCATCTTGCGCACCCTTGGCGCGACCCCCGGGACCATCATGGCGATCTTCATGGTCCAGGGCACGGTGATTGGCGTGGTCGGCACTTTGATCGGCGCGGTACTGGGGATGCTCGCTGCGTTGAATGTCAGCGCCGCGATCTCCGGTCTGGAAGGCCTGATCGGGCACAAATTCCTGAATGCCGACGTGTACTTCATCGACTACCTGCCGTCGCAACTGATGGCTGAGGACGTGTTGATGGTCTGCGGTGCGGCGCTAGTCCTGAGTTTCCTCGCCACCCTGTATCCAGCCTGGCGTGCTGCGCGCACCCAGCCTGCGGAGGCGCTACGTTATGAGTGAGTTGGGCATGAGTGAAAAAGCAATCCTGAGCTGCCGTGACTTGGGCAAAGCCTATGATGAGGGCCCGGAATCGGTGGTGGTCCTGTCCGGCCTGCAACTGGAACTGCACCCGGGTGAGCGGGTGGCCATCGTCGGTACGTCCGGCTCTGGCAAAAGTACCTTGCTCAACCTGTTGGGCGGCCTGGATACACCCTCCAAGGGCAGCGTCTGGCTGGCCGGTGAAGAATTGTCGGCACTGGGCGAGAAGGCCCGTGGTCAACTGCGCAATCGCTCCCTGGGTTTCGTCTATCAGTTCCACCATCTGCTGCCGGAGTTCACTGCTCTGGAGAACGTCTGCATGCCGTTGCTGATCGGCCGTACGCCAATCCCTGAGGCTCGTCAGCGCGCCAGCGCATTGCTGGAGCGGGTTGGCCTTGGCCATCGCCTGGAGCACAAGCCATCGGAGTTGTCCGGCGGTGAACGCCAGCGCGTAGCCATCGCCCGGGCCCTGGTGAACAAACCGGGGCTGGTGATGCTCGACGAACCCACCGGCAACCTCGACTCGCACACTGCCCAGGGTATTCAAGACCTGATGCTGGAACTCAGCACTTCGATGCGCACCGCCTTCCTGGTGGTGACCCACGACATGAACCTGGCCCGGCAGATGGACCGCGTACTGCACCTGCAAGAAGGTCACCTGGTCGCGATCTGATGCGGCCGCACACGGCGTCGACGACATGCTCGCCGGCGCCGGGTCATTAATTTTTCCAGGGTGACGTGCCCATGTTCAGACCTTTATCGATCTTTATCGGCGCGCGCTACACCCGCGCCAAACGGCGCAATCGCTTTGTCTCGTTCATCTCCATGACCTCGATGATCGGCCTCGCCCTGGGCGTGCTGGCGATGATCGTGGTGTTGTCGGTGATGAACGGCTTCCAGCGGGAAATGAGTTCGCGGATCCTCGGCATGGTGCCCCATGCCACCATCGTCGGGGTCAAGCCCATTGATGACTGGCAGCCGGTGGCCGCCGCGGCCCTGAAAAACCCGGAAGTCACGGCGGCAGTGCCGTTCACCGAGATGGAGGGCATGCTCTCCTACAAGGGCGCGATGCAGCCGATCCAGATCAGCGGCATCGACCCGGATCAGGAAGGCAAGGTTTCCATCGTTGCCCAGCATATTGTCCAGGGCAGCCTGCAGGACTTGAAACCGGGTGAGTTCGGGGTGGTGATCGGCGAGATCACTGCACGGCGCTTTCGCCTGAATGTCGGTGACAAGCTGACCCTGATCGTGCCTGAAGTGAGTAGCGCGCCGGGAGGGATTACCCCGCGCATGCAGCGCTTGAATGTGGTTGGGGTGTTCAAGGTCGGTGCCGAGCTGGATGGCTCCATGGGCCTGATCCATGTCGCCGACGCGGCGCAGATGCAGCACTGGCAACCGAGCCAAGTGCAGAGCGTGCGCCTGGCGGTCAAGGATCTGTATGCCGCGCCACAGGTCTCGGCGGACATCGCCAAAGGCCTGGGAGCTGATTTCCGGGCTGATGACTGGACCCATACCCAGGGCAGCCTGTTCAGCGCGATGAAGATGGAAAAGACCATGATCGGCCTGTTGCTGCTGATGATTGTCGCGGTGGCGGCGTTCAACATCATCGCCACCCTGATCATGGTGGTGAACGACAAAGGTGCGGACATCGCGATCCTGCGCACCATCGGCGCCACGCCGCGACAGATCATGGCAATCTTCATGGTCCAGGGCACGGTGATCGGGATTGTCGGCACCTTGATCGGTGGGGTGCTTGGAGTGATCGCGGCGTTGAACGTGAGTGAGCTGGTGGGTTGGCTGGAAAGGGTCAGCGGTCAGCAGATCTTCAGTTCCGACGTCTACTTCGTCAGCAATCTGCCCTCCGAGTTGCAGGGTGGCGACGTGGCGTTGATCTGCGGTGCCGGGTTTGTCCTGAGCTTCCTGGCGACCGTGTATCCGGCGTGGCGGGCGTCCAAGGTCGAACCGGCGCACGCCTTGCGTTACTCCTGAGACCCGCTTTCGCCGGCAAGCCGGCTCCTACACGGACCTTGTAGGAGCCGGCGGGCAGGCCCTCAATCCTGCCTTGGCAGTTCGATCACGAAACGGGTCCGACCCGCCGCTGATTCGCAACGAATCTGCCCGCCATGGGCACGAATGATCGATTGGGTGATCGCCAGTCCCAACCCCGCATGTTCACTGCTGCCTTCGCGCCGCGCCGGGTCCGCCCGGTAGAAACGGTCGAACAGGCGCGGCAATACCTCTTTGGCAATGCCCTCACCGGTGTTTTCGATACTCAGGCTCAGGTGTCGGGCGCTGTCGTTGATCCGTACCTTGATCGAGCCCCCGGCAGGGGTGAAGCGCAGGGCGTTGTCCAGCAGGTTGGACAGCGCCCGGCGCAGCATGCTGCGGTCCCCGGCAAAGCCGGCATGGCCTTCGCGGGCCAGTTCGATCTGCGCGTCTTCGGCCAGCGGGCCGTAGAACTCCAGCAGCATGTCGGTCTCCTGGGCCAGGTCCAGCGCTTCGCGCTTCGGGGTCAGCAGGCCGTGGTCGGCCTTGGCCAGGTACAGCATGTCGTTGACCAGTTGCGCCATCCATTGCAGTTCCTCGAGGTTGCTGTGCAGGGTTTCGCGGTAATCCTCGATTGATCTGGGCCGAGTCAGGGTGACCTGGGTGTGGGTCAGCAAATTCGACAGCGGCGTGCGCAACTCATGGGCAATGTCGGCGGAAAAGGCCGAGAGGCGTTGGAACGACTCTTCTAGACGGCCGAGCATGGCATTGAAACTGCTGGCCAGTTCTGCCAGTTCAGCGGGCATTTGTTCCTGGGGCAGGCGTTGGGTCAGGGAGTTGGCGGAGACCCCGGCGGCCACTGCACTCATGTGCCGCAAGGGCTGCAACCCGCTGCGGGCGGCCCAGGCGCCAAGCAGGGCGGTGGCCAGGGCCGACAAGCCTACGGTGAGCCAGATCAGATGCTGCATGCGCTGCAGGAAGTGTTGGTGATGGGTGATGTCGAGCACCAGGGTCAGCTGCGGCGAGTCGGCGCGGCCGGGAGTCAGTGGGGCTGGGTAGATCCGGTAGGCGGTGCCAGCCTGGTTCAGGCTGTGCAGGCCGGCGGCAGAGGGTAGAGAGACAGGCAGGCCCGGGGCGCTGTCGAACCATAGCTGACCGTCGGCGCTGCTGACCCGCAGTGCCAGGTCCGGCTGGTGGCTCAGCTCATCCAGCAGTCTCGCCTGGTGCCGGGGGAAATCCCTGGCCTCGGTAACGCCCTGCAAGGCGCTGCGCAGGGCAATCAGTTTGCCATCCAGCAGTTGCTGATCCAGCTCGATGAAGTGCGCCTCGCTGGCCCGGTTGAACAACACCCCCGCCAACAGCGAGACCACGGCAGTGCAGGCGGCGAACAACAGCGCCAGGCGCCCGCTCAAGGACAGGCGGGGCATCAGGCCTGACGCTCTTCGAGCACGTAGCCCATGCCGCGTACGGTGTGGATCAGTTTGTTGGGGTAGTCGTCATCGATCTTCAGGCGCAGGCGGCGGATCGCTACCTCGATGACGTTGGTGTCACTGTCGAAATTCATGTCCCAGACTTGGGAGGCAATCAGCGACTTGGGCAGGACCTCGCCCTGGCGCCGCAGTAGCATTTCCAGCAGGGCGAACTCCTTGGCAGTCAGGTCGATGCGCTGGCCGCGGCGCTCCACCCGGCGGCGAATCAGGTCCAGGCGCAGGTCCGCCAGTTGCAGGCAGGTTTCCTGGGCGACGGCGCTGCCTCGGCGCAGCAGGCTACGCACCCGGGCCAGCAGTTCGGAAAAGGCGAAGGGCTTGACCAGGTAGTCGTCGGCTCCCAGTTCCAGGCCGTGGACTCGGTCCTCCACGGCGTCCCGGGCGGTGAGGAACAGCACCGGTATATCCAGCCCGGCACTGCGCACTGCCTGCAGAATCTGCCAACCGTCGCGCCCCGGGAGCATCACGTCGAGAATCAACAGGGCGTAGTCACCGGTCAACGCCAGGTGTTGGCCGGTGCTGCCATCCGCTACCAGTTCGGTATTGAAGCCGGCTTCGTTCAGGCCCAGGCGCAGATAGTGGCCGGTTTTCGGTTGGTCTTCGACGATCAGCAGTTTCATGATGGGACTCGTGGCGTATGGACCCCGGGCTTTATACCTTGCAGGCTCGTCGGGCAGATCAAACTGACAAAGTTGTAATCTAGTCGTCAGCTGGCTGGCAGCGGCGGGGTTCTAGAGTGTGCCACAGGCTGAATACTGATCTTGTTGGAGTCTGATAATGAGTGTGCAAAACCTGTTGTTGCAAAGCCGATCGATCCTGGGGGGCTGCCTGATGCTATTGAGCGCGCCGCTCTGGGCTTCGCCAGCGGCATCCTATGATTTCGGTCAGCCAGCGCCAGCGGCCAAGGCCACCCGCAGTATTGAAGTGGTGATGGGGGACATGACCTTCAATCCCAAGTCTCTGGAGATCAAGGCTGGCGAAACCGTGCGCTTTGTCCTGATCAACAAGGGCCAGTTGCTGCATGAGTTCAACCTGGGGGATGCGACGATGCATGCCCAGCATCAGCAAGAGATGCTCAAGATGCAGCAGAGTGGCATGCTCACTCCCACCGCAGTCAAGGACATGGCGGCCGGCGGCATGGACCACTCCGCCATGGGGCATGGCTCGATGGCGGGCATGGAGCATGGTGCCGAGATGAAGCATGACGACCCCAACAGTGTGCTGGTGGAGCCGGGCAAGCGGGCCGAGCTGACCTGGACTTTCAGCAAGAGCGGCAGCCTGGAGTTCGCTTGCAACATTCCTGGGCACTATCAGGCGGGGATGGTTGGCAAGCTGACGGTCACTCCATAGGCAGTCGGGGCTCAAAGGCGGGAGCAAAGGCTGATAGAATCCGCTGATTATTCAGTCAGGTTTCCGCCATGCATCCCGCAGCCGAACATTCGCCGCTGGGCAAGTCCAGTGAATACGTTTCCACCTATACCCCGTCCCTGCTGTTCCCGATTCCCCGGGCAGCAAAATGGGCCGAGCTGGGTTTGACTGCCGACACCCTGCCGTATAAGGGCGTGGACTTCTGGAATTGCTTCGAACTGTCCTGGCTATTGCCATCGGGCAAGCCGGTGGTGGCCATCGGCGAGTTCAGCATTCCGGCGGATTCACCGAACATCATCGAGTCCAAATCCTTCAAGCTGTACCTCAACTCGCTGAACCAGACACCGTTCGCCGACCGCGCGACGCTGGAGACAACCTTGCGTCATGACCTGTCGGCCGCTGCGGGCAAACCGGTGGGCGTGCGTATACGCAGCCTCGGTGAGGTCGAGGCGGAGGGTGTGGTGGCGCTGCCCGGGGTATGTATTGACGAGCTGGAGATCAGCGTCGACAGCTATGCGCATCCGCGTCCGGAACTGTTGCGTTGCGATGCTTCGCGGCTGGTGGAGGAGAGCGTGCACAGCCACCTGCTCAAATCCAATTGCCCGGTGACCAGCCAGCCGGACTGGGGCAGTGTGGTGGTGGAGTACCGTGGCGCCGCGCTGGATCACGCCAGCCTGCTGGCTTATCTGGTGAGTTTCCGGCAGCACTCGGATTTCCATGAGCAATGCGTGGAGCGGATCTTCCTCGATCTGCAGCGCCTGCTCAAGCCAGAGAAACTCACCGTCTATGCCCGTTATGTGCGTCGCGGCGGGCTGGATATCAACCCTTACCGCAGTACCGAGACGGCGGATTTCGCCAATCACCGACTGGTACGCCAGTAAGCCAAAGCCCCGCACTCAGTGCGGGGCTTTGGTTTTATGGGGCTGGTGTTATCGGGCGTTCATCAGATACCGATGTTGCCCAGGGTCTGGACGATATTGCGCAGGGTTCCGGCAATGGCCGGGTGTTCCAGCTCGAAGCGCTCCACCGCCAGGTTGACGCCGTCGGCGAGGCTGCTGTCGTGGGTGCTGGTCTCCAGCTTGAGTTGCAGCTCGATCTGCTGCATCAGCTCTTGCAGGTTGGTGCGCTCGGCTTCCGAAAGCGGAGGGTTCTGCTCCAATTGCTCGCGCAGGGTGTCGAGTTGTTCTTGCAGTTCGCGGGCAGGCATGGCGTTCTCCCTTTATTGATAGGCACAGGGATGGACCACGAGGTTCAGGCAAAGGTCCATGCCCAGAACGTAGAGTAATCCACTCCCAGGCGCTGTGCATGATCCTGATCAACAGGCTTATGTCAGGGTTTTTCGCCTTTGAGCCTGCGCAGTTCGATGTCCGCCAGGCAGGTACCCAGGTCGCCCAGATGATCGATGACCGAGTGCACGCCCAGGCCGAAGAGTTGCACGGTGGCCTTGCCGCGCTTGAGTTCGCGCTCCTGCTGGCTCAGCACCTGCCATTCGCTGGGGGTCATGCCGCACAGAGAGCCGCAGGACGCCAGGCCGATGGTCCAGAGGCCAGCATTGAGCCCCGATTGCAGCAACTGAGGTTCACCGCTGACCAACACGCACCCGTCGATCCCCTTGACCTCAAGTGCCATCAATGCCTGCCAGCAGGCGTCGGGAGCGGGCCAGGGGGCAGGGGCGTTCGGGGTAGATTTGAGCCATTTCGGCAAGGTGGCGGCCAGGTGGCGGCTGCTGGCGATAGGCAGTTGTTCCAGCCAGGCGCAAGGTATGCCTTGCTGATGCAGGCGGCGCAAGGTATCCAGCGCTCCGGGTGTGGCCTGGGCCTGCTCCGGGCTAGGCTGCTCGGCGGTTTGCAGGCGCGTTCGCGCGCCGAAGTCTACCAGGCAGCCACTGAGCCCGAAGAGCACGGCAGCCAGAGGGCGAGAGGGTTGCACTGAGGCATCGGCGTGGGGCATGTCAGCATCCTTGAAATACCTTTCGAGGCTAGCTGTGGAACATGACATCCAGGTGACAATTGAGTGAATGTAAGCGGCATTGACTGGCCAATGTATCAAGACTGCTTGCAGTGAAGCTGCCTAAACCGGCTTATCCGTTTTATACTCCTGAACTTACCCTCAGGGCATAGCCCCACGAGAGAACAATCCAAGGAGTTTCCTGCTATGCGCTGGAGCCGTTATCTAGTTCCGCTATGTATGAGTGCCGGTGTGACGCTGGCTCCCTTGGTCGCTCAGGCGGCCGAAGAGGATCCGTGGGAAAGCATCAACCGTCCCATCTTCACGTTCAACGACACGCTGGATACCTATGCCCTGAAGCCGTTGGCTCAAGGCTATCAGGCGGTCACGCCGCAGTTTCTGGAAGACGGCATCCACAACATGTTTCGCAATATCGGTGACGTCGGCAACCTGGCCAACGACATTCTCCAGGCCAAGCCCCGCGCCGCCGGTGTCGACACTGCGCGCCTGTTGATGAACACCACCTTGGGCCTGGCCGGTTTCTTTGATGTCGGCACCAAGATGGGCCTGCAGCGCAACGACGAAGACTTTGGTCAGACCCTCGGCCATTGGGGCGTTGGTAGCGGTCCGTACGTCATGCTGCCGCTGCTGGGGCCAAGCACCCTGCGCGATGCGCCGGCCAAGTATGTCGATAGCTACACCGAACCCTACCGCTACATGAATGACATTCCGGCGCGCAACACCACCATCGGCGTGGACATCATTGATACCCGTGCCAGCCTGTTGTCAGCGGACAAGCTGGTTCGCGGCGACAGGTACACCTTCATTCGCAATGCCTACCTGCAAAACCGTGAGTTCAAGGTCAAGGATGGCAAGGTCGAAGACGATTTTTAATCGACTGACTGTCTTGTTGAACCAAAAAGGCGGCCCTCGGGCCGCCTTTTTCATGGGGCTCGGGTTTACTTCATTTTAATGATTGTAAGCCCAAGTTTCTGGCCGCCATCCTCCTGTGAATGGACCCAGACCACTTCGGTCTCCGCTTCCAATCCTCTGAGGGCTGCGTGCTCCGAATCGATACGTACACTCAGTTGATCTCCGACCTGAAAGGAGCGGGGCGCCTGAACCTGCATGCCGCTGCTGGAAAGATCGATGCAGACTGCTTCAATCACCTGTCCCTGGTGGATCAGCGTGACCTCGGCATCCACCCGCATCCGGATGTAATCGCGCTTTTCACTGTAGTCGCGCTGGTTTTGATTCATGGGTTCCATCCTGCGATTGAGTTGCGGTTTTAGCGGTTTTTATAACTCCCAGTGATTTGCGGTGTAAAGACGTCAGGCGACCATCGGCATGAGCTTGAAACGCCCCGCGGATGGGAGTACCGTCTGCGCCTTAGAAGGGCACCTCTGATGGTCGGGCGTGCAGGGCCGAGGGTCCTGGTTCCGCCTCAAGAGTGGCTAGAAAGCAAATCCAGTAGCGTGCGTCAGGCCCCAGGCCAAGCCACCTACGCCAACCTAATTCTGGCGCCGTTTGCCCACATGCCAAAAACCAGTGCCACGCTGCTGATAATCGATGACGACGAAGTAGTGCGCGCGAGTCTCGCGGCCTATTTGGAAGACAGTGGCTTCAGCGTTCTGCAGGCCGCTAACGGCCAGCAGGGTCTTCAGGTATTCGAGCACGACAACCCCGATCTGGTGATCTGCGATCTGCGCATGCCGCAGATGGGCGGTCTCGAGCTTATCCGCCAAGTGACTGAGCGTTCGCCGCAAACTCCGGTGATCGTGGTTTCAGGTGCGGGCGTGATGAACGATGCGGTCGAAGCCTTGCGCCTGGGAGCGGCGGACTACCTGATCAAGCCGTTGGAAGATCTGGCGGTGCTCGAGCACTCGGTGCGCCGGGCCCTGGATCGCGCGCGCCTGTTGCTGGAGAACCAGCGTTACCGGGACAAGCTCGAAGCGGCCAATCGTGAGCTGGAAGCCAGCCTCAACCTGCTTCAGGAAGACCAGAACGCCGGTCGCCAGGTGCAGATGAATATGCTGCCGACCAGTCCCTGGTCGATCGATGAATTCAACTTCGCTCACCAGATCATCCCGTCGTTGTACCTGTCGGGGGATTTTGTCGATTATTTTCGTGTCGACGAGCGTCGGGTGGCCTTTTACCTGGCGGATGTTTCCGGGCATGGCGCATCTTCGGCCTTTGTCACGGTGCTGTTGAAGTTCATGACCACGCGCTTGCTGTTCGAATCCAAGCGCAACGGCACCTTGCCGGAATTCAAGCCTTCGGAAGTGTTGGGTCATATCAACCGCGGCCTGATCAGCTGTAAGCTGGGCAAGCATGTCACGATGGTCGGTGGAGTCATCGACGAGGAGACTGGTTTGTTGACCTATAGCATTGGCGGGCACTTGCCGTTGCCGGTGTTGTACACCCCAGACAGCGTGGGTTATCTGGACGGGCGTGGTTTGCCGGTAGGCCTGTTCAATGAGGCCACCTATGAAGACCATATTCTGGAGTTGCCGCCGGTGTTCAGCTTGACGCTGATGTCTGACGGCATTCTGGACCTTTTGCCTGAGCCTACACTCAAAGAGAAAGAAGCGGCCTTACCCGAGCGGGTGAGGGCGGCGGGCGGCAGCCTGGATGGCCTGCGGCAAGTTTTTGGATTGGCCACGCTAGGGGAGATGCCGGATGATATCGCCCTGTTAGTGTTGAGCAGGAACCTTTAATGAGTACCGGTAGAATCCAGTTCGCCGAGCAGGACGGCACCTTCGTCTTGAAGTTCGTCGGTGAAGTGCGCCTGACCCTATGTTCGGCGTTGGATGCGACTATTGAGCGGATTTTCACGGCGCTGAACTTTTCGGCGATTGTGATCGACCTGACTGAAACCCGCAGCATCGACAGCACAACTTTGGGCCTGCTGGCCAAATTGTCGATCCTGTCGCGGCAGAAGGTCGGTCTGTTGCCCACTGTCGTCACCACCCACGAAGACATCACCCGCTTGTTGCAGTCCATGGGCTTCGATCAGGTGTTCAACATCGTCGATCGTCCAATTCCCTGCCCCGAGTGCCTGACCGACCTGCCGTCTCAGGACCAGTCGGAAGAAGTGGTGCGGATCAAGGTTCTGGAGGCCCACAAGATTCTCATGGGCCTCAACGACTCCAACCGCGAAGCTTTCCACGATCTGGTGAATGCCCTGGAGCGTCACTGATCGACTGAAGCGCCGGCGCACAAAAAAGGGCGAACCTGTGAGGGTTCGCCCTTTTTGCGTTGCTGCTGAGCAATCAGAGCTTGGCGGCCAACAGGGCCTCAAGCTTCTCTTGGTCACGGGCGAACTGACGAATGCCTTCGGCCAGTTTTTCGGTGGCCATGGCGTCCTCGTTGGAGGCCCAACGGAATTGCGCTTCGTTCAGGCTCTGGCGAGTTTCACCAGTCTTGCCCGGGCTCAGCTTGCGCTCCAGCTTGCCAGTATCGGCTGCCAGTTTCTCGATCAAGTCCGGGCTGATGGTCAGGCGGTCGCAGCCGGCCAGTTGCTCGATCTGGTTCAGGTTGCGGAAGCTGGCACCCATGACCACGGTCTTGTAGTCATTGGCCTTGTAGTAGTTGTAGATGCGAGCCACCGACTGAACGCCTGGGTCATCAGCGCCGGTGTAGTCATTGCCGTTGGCCTTCTTGTACCAGTCGTAGATCCGGCCCACGAATGGCGAAATCAGGAACACTCCGGCTTCGGCGCAGGCAACGGCCTGTGCGAAGGAGAACAGCAGGGTGAGATTGGTCTGGATGCCTTCACGCTCCAGCTTCTCGGCAGCGCGGATACCTTCCCAGGTGGAAGCGATCTTGATCAGCACCCGATCGCGACCCACGCCGGCGTTCTCATAGAGTTCGACCAGGCGATGGGCGCGCTTGAGCATGGCTTCGGTGTCGAAAGACAGGCGGGCGTCCACTTCGGTGGAAATACGGCCCGGAATGACCTTGAGAATCTCTTGGCCGACGGCAACAGCAAAACGGTCACTGGCCAGGCCGACATCGCCTTTGCAGTCGCGGACACAAGCGTTCAGCAGGTCGGCATAACCAGGAATGGCCGCAGCCTTGAGCAGCAGTGAAGGGTTGGTGGTGGCATCCACCGGCTTGACCCGGGCGATGGCATCGAAGTCGCCGGTGTCGGCCACCACGGTGGTGAATTTCTTCAGTTGTTCCAGCTTGGAAGTCATGAGCGTGCTCTGTCCTGTGGGTCTGATGACATTACCCGAGCGCCGCCAGGCGCTCAAGGGCGCGGAATGCTTACAAAGGCCCCGGAGGCAACGACCTGAAAACAGGTGTTTGAATGCCGGGGCGCTATCCAGATAGATACGATGCCAAAAGCCGGATCAGGTTCAACTCGGCTGGCGGTTAACGTCCTTCAAGCAGTTGCCCGGCTTGATCCAGCAGGGCCAGCGGGTCCTTGGTCTTGTGAATGTCCACCGACAATAGTTGGCGGAACTTACGTGCGCCCGGAAACCCCGTCCCCAAACCCAACACATGTCGAGTGATGTGGTGCATGGCGCCACCGGACGCCAGGTGGTCAGCAATATAAGGCCGCAGTTGTGCCAGTGCCTCCGCTCGGGAAATCACCGGTGTGCTGCTGCCGAACAACTGTTGGTCCACTTCGGCCAGCAGGTAGGGATTGTGATAGGCCTCACGCCCCAGCATCACCCCGTCAAAGGTCTGCAGGTGCTCATGGCAGGCCTCCAGGGTCTTGATTCCACCATTGAGGATGATCTCCAACTGTGGAAAGTCTGCCTTCAACTGTGCGGCCACGTCGTAACGCAGTGGCGGGATGTCCCGATTCTCCTTGGGTGACAGGCCTTCGAGAATGGCGATTCGTGCATGTACGGTAAAACTGGTACAGCCGGCCTCATGAACCTGACCGACGAAATCACACAGCTCGGCATAACTGTCACGTCCGTTAATCCCGATCCGATGCTTGACCGTCACCGGAATCGACACCGCATCACGCATGGCCTTCACGCAATCGGCCACCAGTGCCGGGTGTCCCATCAGGCAGGCGCCGATCATATTGTTCTGCACCCGATCGCTGGGGCAGCCGACATTGAGGTTGACCTCGTCGTAGCCGTGCTCCTGCGCCATGCGTGCACAGGCCGCCAGATCCGCCGCAGTGCTGCCGCCCAGTTGCAGCGCCAGGGGATGCTCGGACTGGTGGTAACGCAGGAACCGCTCATGATCGCCGTTGAGCAGCGCGCCGGTGGTGACCATTTCGGTGTAGAGCAGGGTGTGTTTGGACAGCAGACGTAGAAAGTAGCGGCAGTGACGGTCAGTCCAATCCATCATCGGCGCCACGGAGAAGCGGCGCGAAAGGATTGGCTGCACGGAGGTGGTGTTCGAGGGCATGAGGCTCTGCTTTGAGGCGTAGCGGCGGCAAATGAAGCAAGCTTCTTCGCACCGTGAACAAAAGAATGGATGGCGTCGAGTTTATCAGGAAAGTTGGTGCGCAATCTGCTGGTTCCTCAGCCGGAATGGACCATCGGAGATCGTTTGGCGAGTCATTGGCTGATGCCAAACATCCGACCCAAGCGCGTCAGCGAGTGGTACCCCACCATAAAGCCAAACCTCGTCCACACCCCGGCGCAAATACACCAGGACAGAGCCTTGGGATAGTCATCCCGGAAGAACTTGCCATAGAAGCGAATCATGCCCCGATGTTTGTGCCATTCGACAAACAGCGGTCGTGAGCGGCTGCAGGCACCCCAGGCGTGGAAGACCTTGGCTTGGGGCACGAAGCAGACCTTCCAGCCACCCTGGCGGAAACGCATGCACAGGTCCAAGTCTTCGCAGTGCAGGAAATAGCCTTCGTCCCAGCCGCGGACGCTGTCCAGCGCTTCACGCTTGACCAGCATGCAGGCACCGGAAATGGCCTCAACGTTCATCGGCCGGGTGGGCAGGGGCTCTCGATGCAGGAGAAAGTCGGAAAACAGTCGGGGCGATAGCCAGGCCAGGCCTGACAGGTTGAAGGCGCGGACTGTCGCTCGGCGTGGGGTAGGAAAGACCCTGCGGCCACCAGGCTGTTCGCTGCCGTCGAAGTTGCACAGCAAACCGCCCGCCATGCCGAGCTCTTCGGAGCGGCACAAGGCGTCAATCATCTCTTCGATTGCCCCGGCTTGCAGTACGGTATCGGGGTTCAGGAACAGGATGTGGGGCCGCGTGCACTGAGTGGTGCCGAGGTTGCAGCCAGCGGCGAAGCCGGTGTTGCTGGCATTGCGCAGGATGATCAGGCGTGGATCGGTGCCGTAGCGGGCCTGTAGCCGTTGCAGGCTGTCGTCATGGGAGTCGTTATCGACCAGTACCAGCCTGTTGACCCCTTGGGCCAGTACCGAGGCCACGCAATCGCCCAGCAGAGAACCGGCGTTGTAGTTGACCACCACCACGTCACAAGATTGCGGTATGGGCCGCCTCGAAACGTTTGGCCCAGGAGTTGGCCTCGCGGAACTTCAGGGTGTCCGCAAGCGGTTCGCTAAACGCCAATGCCTGCTGGATGCTCCGGGGGATATCCGCGACGCTATCGCTGAGAAAAACCCCTGGTATATGGCGGCGCACGGTCATTTCACCAAACGCCGTGCTGACCACCGGCAAGCCCAGGGCCCGGTACTCGTAGTACTTGATCGGGTCGACAAAACGGGTGATGTCGTTGCTCTTGAACGGAATCAGACCGACGTCGAACTCAGTCATTGCTGCCAGTGCAGCCACGTGCGGAAGGCTTGGCAAGCGCAGAATATTGGCTGGCAGTGACGTGGGTGAGGCTCCGTGTTGCGGGCCGATCAAGCGTACTTCAGCGTGGGGAAAGGCCAGTGCCAGGGAGAGTACGAAGTCCCAGTCGAACCACTTTGCGAGGGTGCCGACGTAGCCGAACACGGGGCGTCCGGCATTTCCAGCGGGCCGGGATAGCGGCACAGAGGGCAGTCGTTCACTGGCGCAGGCATTGAGCAGCAATCGCGTGTCAACCTGTTGCCGCTGCCAGTAGTGCTGCAAGGTCGAGCAAGAGGCCAGGGCGGTGGTCACGGCTTTGGCCGTTTCGTGCTGGCGTTGACGCATGGCGCGGCGCGACCAGCCTCGGTAGAAGGCGGGCACATTGTCCATGATGTCGTAAAAGCTGTTGTCGAAGATCGGCTCCTGCAACAGTTGCAGGGCCAGTCGCGAGGGCTTGCCAATGCCCAGTTGGGTCGGCCCCTGGGCAAAGTGTCGAACTTGCTGCATCAAGCCCTGCCAGAACAGGCGATTCAGCCAGCCTGAGCCTGGCAGAGGCTCGATTGGCAGGGCCCAGGGTTTGATCAGGGTAAGCCAATCGGGTGTGGGTTCGTCTTGCTGGCGGTGTGTGTGCCGGGTGAACAGGTCTGCAACCACCGGAAGGCGTGTGGGATAGGGGTCGATCCACAGCACCGGGGCCTGGGTTCTGGCGTGGAACTGCCGGACCAGTTCATGAGGTCGTTGCGCAAAGCTGTGCCAGCTGACCGGCGAGAGATAGACCAGCCTCATGGTGTGTCCCGGGAGGTGTGAGGGATCCAGGGGCGACCCCATTTGGCTTCATAGAGGGCCTTGTTGCGGTCGAACAGCTGTTGGCGCTTGCTCTCGGGCATCTGGTTGAACGAGGCCGAAAGATGATGATGAATGAACACGTCTTCGGCAAAGGCGCAGGACAACCCCGCTTGTTCGACCCGGCGGCAGTAGTCGTCGTCCTCGAAGAAGCCCAGGCCGAAGGCTTCGTCCAGCGGTCCCACGCGTTGGTAGGTTGATCTTGGCAGCATCACGGCAAAAAAACCGAGCGTGGCGCAGGGTATCGTCAGGCCGATATGGCGCCAGGTGTATTGCCGGGCGCGGATCGGCATGTCCCTCAGTGACGGGTAGCTGATGTCGATCTTCGCTTCATTGCCAATGTTGTTGGTGACCGGCCCGATCAGACCGAGCCCGGGATTACGCTGCAGGTGACGGCGAAGGCTCTGCGCCCAGCCGGGCGTGACCTGGGTGTCGTTGTTGAGCAGGGCCAGGAACTCGCCCTTGGCCAGGGCCAGTCCCTGGTTGTTGGCTGCGGCGAAGCCCAGGTTGGCGCTGTTGAGGATCAGTGAGTGTCGAGTGTTGGTGGCCCATTGCTGTAGAAACTCGACGCTGCCATCGGTGGAGGCGTTGTCGACGACAATGATTTCCAGCTGCTGCCCCTGGGGATCGGCGGCCAGACTCGCCAGGCAGTCGCGGGTGAAAGCCAGATTGTTGTAGGTCACCACGATCACGCTCACCAGCGGCTCGTGATGAACGCCCTCGGTCAGGGCAACCAGCGTCTGTACCCGCTGCTCCCAGGTCTGTTGCGCGGCGAAGTCCTGGCGTTGGCGCGAGACGGTGGAGGGGAAGGGCTCCTTCAGCGCCTGGGCGATGGCCTCGATAAAGGCGGGGGCGTCCTTGGCGATCCTGACCTGCTGGCTGAACTCATGCAATTCGGGAAGATCCACCGCCACCACTGGCTTGCCGGCGCTCAGGTACTCGTAAACCTTGACCGGATTGGTTGCCAGAGTCAGAGCCTCGATCCGGAACGGCAGGATGCAGACGTCGAAAGCCTGCAGGTAAGCGGACAGTTGCACATAAGGTACTTCGCCAGTCAGCTTGATGTTGGCGTGACGCCGCAGGCGTGGGCCTATGCGGTCGGTATCTGCGCCAATCAGCAGCACCGTACAGTCGCTAAAGGCGTCGGCGATAGCGGATACCAGTTCTACGTCGAACCAGGGCGCCAGCGCCCCGTAATAGCCGATCACCGGGCGTCCTTGCGGGTCCTGATAGCAGCGCTCCGGAACCTTGGAGAAATAGCCGAAATCGGCGGCGTTACGCAGCACCTCGCGCTGTTTGCCAGGTGCTACCGGGCTGTGTTCGCTCCAGTACTGTTTAAGCCACGCCGAGGCAAACAGCGTCATATCGGCTTCGTGTATCAGCTCTTGTTCCAGCGGCAACAGACCTTGGGCGTTATTGCCAAACCCTTGATGGTGATCCATGCAGTCATAGACCACTTGGCTGTTGGGGAGCACCCTGGCGATGGGCCACCAGAAGGGATGCTGGACCAGCGATATCACCTGGGTAGAGTTCGCCCAGGCAAGGAGCTCGCCGATACTGTGGCGCAACTGGTGGACCACCGCCTGATCCGCAGCAGAGTGGTAGATGATCGGGGCTGCGCGGGCAAACAGCCGTACCTCAAACAGGCGCCCCGACTGATCCAGTGGTCGTAGCGAAAAACCGGCGCGCAGGTCATCTTCCAGAGTGGCCGAGACATAGAACACCCGGCGTCCGCCGAGGCTCAGTCCCTGGGCCAGATGCTGTGGCCGCTGGTGGCGAAAATCCCAGTCGATAACTCCCCAGAATATGTAGTCCGGAAGGTTCGAGAGCGATTCCTGCAGTACACCGGGTGGAGGCTGAAACTCGATATGTGCCAGGACCTGTCGGCGGGTTGCCTTTTGGGCAGGCAACAACATCCGCTGATAGAGCCGGCTCAATAATGCCCTCAGGGAATAGGGCATTGGCAGCCTTCGATAGGCATTGCGCAGATGTCGGAACAGCGTCGCACGATCAGGCATTGTGATCCTTGGCTGACTGCAGAGCGGCGGCGCGGTCCATTCGCTGCGAGTGTGCTTTAGCCATGAGGGGCCTCATAGTCATGCAGTGGTGTCTGGTCTCCAGTTGGCCACATCGAACTCAGGGAGTCCGGGCGGTAGAAGGTGACGGTCATGCTGCGGCGCGAGGTTTGGCAACTGTCCACCACTTGCGACACCGCGTGCCATGAATGGTCGGCGCGCACCAGCACTGCGGAGTTGCCCACCAGTGGTGGTATCACCGCGATCACATCCTTCGGGTTCGCAGAGTGCAGGATGTTCAGGCAGCCACCATCCTCGATGTTCCAGGAATCGTTGAAATACAGGATATGGGTCACTAGCTTGTCGCTGAGGTCGGGATGAGGGCCCAGGCAGGCTTGCGGCCCATAGTGGAAGACGTTGACCTCCATGGGCGCTGTCCGCAGGTCGATATCGGTCAGTTCCGACAGCGCCAGGCGATAGGCCGGTGCAGTCAGCTCTTGGGCCAGTTGCAGCCAGGCAGGGCTCAGGCTTTGCGCATTGACAATGCGCCCGGTGCCCATTTCCACCAGTTGTCGTGCCTGATATTCGTAGTCTTTTTCTCCGCCATACCCGTAAACCCTCTTGAAGGCGTCATGGGGGTAAGTGGCTGCCAGTGCGGCAGCATTCTCGGCTGAGTAAAGATTACCGATCTGTCCCCAGCGAAAGGGTTGGCTGTGCAGTGGCTGTTTGGTGAGCTTGGTCAGGTCTAGCATCGTGGTCATCTTCCCAATAGATATTTGAAACGGCGGCGGATGGAGCGCAGCGGTGCGGTGATTCGATACGAGCTGGAGCGATACATCCGGTCGAGTTCGCTGCGGGTCTGGCTCATGAGTTCCTGTTGCTGCCTGTGCAGTTGTGTCAACTGCTGCCACTGCGTTTTCAACTGATCCAGCTCTGCTTGTTGGCTCAGGCATTCCTCACGCCAGTCCAGACGGGTTTCTTCCAGCAGGCCGGGCAGTGACTGCCAGAACTGGTTCATTGGCTGACTGGTGGGGCGATGACCCTGGGTGATGAGTTCGGCCACCTGATCCCAATGACGGCGCAACTGTTCCTGGGACTCGATCAATCTGGAGCAGGAACAGCGCTGGCCCAGGCGTTCGACAAACCACTGCGGATCGATGACCTGGTTGGCGTGCAGTGGGTAGATCCCCTGGTACTGCAGCAGGGAGGTGTATTTGCCGCTGTTCAGGTTGGCCGAACTGAAGATGGGGACACCGAAGGCCAGGGCGGTAATCGCCAGGTGATAGCTGTGGCCGATCACGCCCTGGGCGTGGCCGAGGATTTCAGCCAGCAGCAGTGGGGCTGGCCAGGTCGGCAGGCTCACGGCTCGTGGCAGGTCGGCGCCGAGAATCGACTCGTGATCCCCCAGCACCGGGCCGATGGGCAGTAGTAGCAGTTGCCAAGGGGCAAATAGCGCCGAGTGGGTTTTCCACAGTTGTAGAAAACTTTCCAGGCCGGCAATCGAATGCACCACCAGGTAGGGGCCGTTCAAACCGGCCTGTTCACAGAGCAGGCGGTACTCGTTGGACGGCTGCTGCAGGTCGATGAGGTTGGGCAGGCCAAAGGCGGTGTCCGGCAGTACCTCGACCCGGGCCTGGTCACTCAAGGCCGACAGGGTTGCCTGCGACAGTGCATCGCGCACTTGGACGTGGGGGCTGAGTTCCAGGGTCAGCTTGAGCAGCGGCGTCGCCCAGGACGGAATATCGTTGCAGTGCATGCCCGGTGCGTTCCATATCAACGGTACACCGTGTTGCAGGGCAAGCAGCGCGGGCGACAGCCAATACCCGGTAGGGTGGTGAATCTCCGGAGTCGGCGGGTAGTAACCGCTGGCCACCAGCTTGTCGAAGCGAATGATGAAGCCGCCGCCGATCAGCACTCCGTCCAGGGTGTCTATCAACCGCGGCAGTTCGCTGACCGAGGTCACCGGATAAGGCCACTCCGGCGTGGAGCGACTGTGATAGGAGAAAGCGTGGAGTTGCACTGCGCCCAGGCGCGCCTGCAACTCTGTCTTGGCGATAAGGGGAAACAACAGGTCGCCGTAATTGGCCACGTCAAAGGTGCCGAAGATCGCGACTTGCCACTCCTTGTCACTCATGAGCGCTCCTCGATTGCCGTGGGTTCTTGAAGTTCGGCGGGTACAGGTTCGATGTGCAAGTCGACGATTCCCAGGAAATGCTTGGTGCCTGGCAGCATGTCGAAGGCCAGGAGGGCCACCTGTTTTTCGATCAGGTGGGAGGTTTCTTCCGTTTCGCCGTTCATCAGCTTGAGGGTGATGTGGTAGCGCCCCGCAGCCAGGTTGGCAGCGAATTTCAGGCGGATCCGGGCGTTGCGCCAGCCGTTGCGGGCGGCATCGCTGCACAGCGGCACGTTGATCCCGCTGACCACCAGTAGTCGGGCTTCCTGGATGGTCAGGCTGATATTGGGTCGGGTAATGGCATCGCTGATAAGGGTGTCGACGGCGATCTCGATCGTGTCCCCATAGACAAAACTGGAGTACAGCGTTCCGGTACTGCAGAACACGGCCGAGGTGATCCGTCCTTCAGCGGTGCCGAACGCCATGCCACGCTCCGGGTTGAGCGCCGTTTTTGGGGTGACCTGGATCGCTCCGTCACTGGCCCAGCGTCGTTGCTCGTCGCGCATGTCCAGCAGGTAGAGCTCGGCCATCGCCTCCGACGTACCACTGGCACGAATCTCGCCGTCACGTAGGTACAGCGTCCGGTTGCAGAAGCGTTTGACCATGCTCATGTCGTGGGACACGAACAGCAGGGTCATGCCTTGGCGAGTCAGGCGATCCAGCCGCTCCAGGCACTTGAACTGAAAGGACGCGTCGCCGACCGCCAGGGCTTCGTCGACAATCAGGATGTCTGGCTCGACACAGACCGAAACGGCAAAGGCCAGGCGCACCAGCATGCCGCTGGAGTAGGTCTTGGTGGGGTGGTCGATGAACTCGCCGATATTGGCGAAGGCGGCGATTTCGTCGAGGCGTGCCTCGATTTCCGCACGCTTCAGGCCCAGCACCGCGCCGTTCAGATAGACGTTCTCGCGGCCGGTGAACTCCGGATTGAAGCCTGAACCCAGTTCCAGCAGGGCGGCGATCCGGCCGTGACAGACCACGCTTCCGGTGGAGGCGGTGCTGGTGCCGCAGATCAGTTGCAGCAAGGTCGACTTGCCACTGCCGTTGCGGCCGATGATGCCTACGGTCTCGCCCCGGCGAATCTCTAGCGAGACCGCTTTCAGGGCCCAGAACTCGCGATAGCGTCGCTTGCCGCGAGGCCGCAGCAATTGCAGCAAGCGGTCCCGGGGCTGTTCGTAGATTTGGTAGCACTTGCCCAGTTCTTGGGTCTTGATTGCTAGATCAGAGCACATCGGCGAACCCCTGGCGGGCTTTCTCGAACCACGCCCGCCCGCAGAATGCCACGGCGGCAGCCACCACCATTTGCCCCAGCCACAGGTTGATATTGGGCACCACGCCCCAGATCAGTACGTCGCGGGCGAACTCGATCACCAGGGTCAGCGGGTTCAGATAGAGCCAGTGCTGGTAGGACTCAGGCAATGCGCTCACCGGATAGAACACTGCGGAGAGCAGCATCAAGGCTGACATCAGCACCCCGATGACCTGGCCGATATCCCGCAGATAGGCCCCCAGCGAGGCGAGTATCCATGACAGCCCGAGGGTGAACAGCGCCAAGGGCAGCAACACCAGGGGAAACAGCAGGGCGGTGAGCGGAGGTAGGCCGAACATCAGCAGATAGAAGAGCAGCCAGGCGATGAAGCTCACCAAGGTGTGGAACAGTACGGCCCCGAGCATCACGCACGGCAGGATATGCAAGGGGAAGACCACTTTTTTGACGTAGTTGACGTTGCTCAGGATCAGTCCGGGGGCGCGGCTGATGCATTCTGAAAACAGGTTGAAGACCATCATGCCGGTGAATACCAGCAGGGCGAATTCGCTTTTGGAGTCGCTGCCGTTTCCCCAGCGCACCTTGAACACCACGCTGAATACGAAGGTGTACACCAGCAGCATGAAAAGGGGGTTGAGAAAGGACCAGAGCAGTCCCGCGATCGAACCTCGATATCTGCCGAGGACTTCGCGCTCAATCAGGGCCAATAGCAGTTCTTGATGGCGCCAGGGCCTGAAAGTAAAACGATTCAGCGCGTTACCCCTTGTCAACGTCCACTCCTTGGCAATCAGCTTCCAACATCACGACATGTACGGCTACTAGAGGTACAGAGAAATGGGGTGACGGTTTTAATCGAAGCATTTCAATGGATTGTGTATAGACCAGAAATGCATGAAGCGAGGATGTGAAAAGTATTTTTTATCAGCATTGGCCGAAGGGCATTCTTGAGGAGCATCCGGAAGGTGGTTCGCGAAGGGCTGGCGGAGTCCGTTGGCCGGTCCGCCAGGCTTGCCGATCAAACTAGCGATATCGTGTTGCTAGGCGCTCCGCCAGGGCTTGTGCCTGCAGGGATGTGACTTTTCGGGAGGCCTGGTCGGTGTCCGCTCCGAGGATGGTTTTTTCCACAATCAGCGAGTGCTGGTCGTCGATGCCGATGAAATTCAACCAGGCTTCGATGTAGGGCTTCTGGAAGTCGAACGCGGGTGCCGGCGTGCTTGACTGGGTGGAAAAGTCCAGGCCCCGGGCATAGGCCACTACGGCCGTCTTGTCCTGTAGCAGGCCATGCAGTCCGCGCTCGGGGTTGAAGCTGAACAGAATGCCTTGATGCGACACCAGGTCGATGAAGTGCTTGAGCTTGTAGGGAATGCTGAAATTCCACAGCGGTATGGAGAGCACCAGCAGGTCGGCCTGATGCAGAGGGGTGGCCAGTTCCTGAAGGCGGGTCCAGGCGCTCTGTTCGGCTGCAGTCAATGAGTGGCCGCCAAGGTGGGCGTACTTGGCGTCCATCGTTGTTTGATCGAGTTCCGGCAGTTGCAGATTCCACAGGTCCAGGGTGCTGACCTCGGCGTCCGGTACATGCTGTTGAAAGCGTTGGATGAAGCTGCGAGCGATTTCCAGTGAGGCGGAGCGGCGTAGGCGAGGCGAGCATTGGATGTGCAGGAGCCGGGTCATGAACAGGTCTCTTGGTGGAGGGGGAGCGACTATTGCAACATAGCTATTTTTTAAATATAAATTGTCAATTAGCGCTCAATTGATGGTGTATCGAAATATGTTCGATGTCTTGTTGCTCCGCACTTTTGTCGCTGTCGTCGATGAGGAAGGATTCAGTCGTGCTGCGCACAAACTGCACCTGACCCAGTCGGCAGTCAGTGGCCACCTGCGTCGCCTGGAACAGCAGGTCGGCAAGCCACTGCTGCTGCGCACGACCCGTTCACAGCAACTGACCGCCGATGGCGAGCGGCTGATGGCCTATGCCCGAGCCATCCTGGCATTGAACCGCGATGCCTGGACCGAACTGAAGCGGGTGGCGTTTCATGGACGAATGGGCATCGGTCTGTCTGAGGATTTCGCCGAGCCTCGCCTGCTGCGGGCATTGCAAGATTTTGCCGGCCAGTACCCGGGCATCCAGATCGACGTAGAGGTCAGTGTTCCCGGTACGCTTCTGGACCGTCTGGCCCAGGGCAGTCTGCAGTTGGTGGTGGGGTCGTTATGTGAAACCTCCGAGTCGGGCCAGTTGCTCTGGTCCGAACCTCTGGTCTGGGCCGGGTTGCCACAGCCGGTTACGCGTCTGCCCGAGCCGTTGCCTCTGGCCTTGTTTCCTGAACCCTGCCCTTATCGGGCCGTGGCCTTGAGCCGGCTGGCCAAGGCCGGTATCGCGCAGCGTACGGCAATGCTCTGCAGCAGCAACGCGGCCTTGCGCGCGGCGGTGTTGTCCGGTTTTGCCGTGGCGCCGATGGCGGTCAGCCAATTGGGACCAGGGCTCGCCGCGTTGGGCGCAGAATACGGTTTACCGGCGTTGCCCGATGCCCAGTTCCGCTTGTTCACCGCGCCCGAGGCGGACCCGGCCATGGTTGCGGCGCTGTCTAAGGTCATCATCGAATATGCTTGCAGCCGGCGATCTACGCTTTAGGCATTGCCCTGTGTGGCCGATAACCTCCGAGTGAGGCGAGGCCACTCACGCCTTTTCCCTTCAGGACGACCTTTTTGCCTGTCCCCATATACGATGCTCATCATGCCCCTGGTGGCACACTGAAGCGCTTGCCATTGCTCAAGGCGGCGGTGGCTTTCATCTCCACAGTCTTTCTGTGCCTGTGCGGTCTGCTGTATCTCCAGTTGGAGCAGTCCTGGCGCCATGACCTGGCCCAGGCGGAGGTCAACTCCACCAACTTGACCCGGGCCATCGCCCAGCAGGCCGAGGACACCTTCATGGAGGCAGACCTGGTGCTGATGAGCCTCTCCGACTGGATCCAGGCTCTGGGTGGGGTTTCCCAGCAGCAGTCGCGTCTGCAGAAAATCTTCGCCCGGCGGGTGCAGGCCCTGGCGCAGCTCAGCGGGGTGTTTCTCTACGACAAGCAGGGACAGTGGGTCGTCAGTTCCTTTAATGATTCGCCCCACGGCAAGGACGTAGCGGACCGCGATTACTTCCGTTTCCACCAGCAGAATGCCTCGCTGCAGGCGCACATCAGTCCAGCGATTCGCAGCCGTGCCAACGGTGAATGGATCATTCCCATCTCACGCCGAATCAATGACGAAGACGGGAATTTCCAGGGTGTACTGATGGCTGGCATCAAGCTGGCGTACTTCGATCAGTTCTTCAAAAGCTTCAATATCGATGAGCAGGGCTCGATGTTCCTCGCCTTGTCCGACGGCACCCTGATTGCGCGGCGCCCCTTCGAGGAGCGCCAGATCGGTGCTTCGCTGTCGCGTGGCGAGATTTTCAGCAAGTACTTGCCTGAAGCTACCGCTGGCAACGCGATGATCACCTCGGTGGTGGACGGAGTGACGCGCTTGTATGGCTACCGCCAATTGCAGGCGTATCCGTTGGTGGTGGCGGCGGCGAACTCCAGGGATTCGATTCTCAAGGGCTGGTATGCCTCGGCCTATCAGTCCACGGCCATCGTCGCCCTGGTCTTGCTGGGGGTGGGGTTGTTCGGTTGGGTGTTTGTGCATCAGGTGCGCAATAGCGAGCGGATCGAGGCTGACCTGCGAGAGGCCCAGGAAGCCTTGGAAGTGATTGCTACCCATGACAGCCTGACCGGCCTGGCCAATCGGCGCTTGTTCGAGCGCTCCCTGGAGATCGAGTTCAGTCGGGGGGCGCGGCAGAGCACGCCGCTGAGCCTGATCATGGCCGATATCGACTACTTCAAGCGCTACAACGATACCTACGGGCATGTGGCGGGTGACCACTGCCTGACGGAGGTGGCGCAAGCCCTGAAGGGCTGCTGCCAGCGCAAGGCCGACTTGGCCGTGCGCTATGGCGGCGAAGAGTTCGCGGTGCTGCTGCCCGACACTGATATTCATGGCGCGCTGGCCATGGCCGAGCAGATTCGCCAAAGCGTCATGGCGCGCAATATCACCCACTCCGGCTCCCCGGTAGGGTGTGTGACGGTCAGTCTGGGCTGTTACTCCTTTGTCCCCGCTGGGCGCGACAGCATCGAGGTGTTCATCGAACGGGCGGATGCGGCGCTGTATCAGGCCAAGGCCAATGGCCGCAACCGAGTAGCGACATTGTCAGGGGAAACCGCCGAGGATCTATTGCAGCGCTCCGATCGTTGAGCGAGCACCAACCTTTCTTGAAGAACCGAGTGCTCGGATTGGGGTTCTGAGCGATCAGGGCTGGCTGGGCAAGTGCCAGTCCAGCGCTGGTACGATAAAAAATATCAACCGAATTGATTGTTGGGGGCTCGCTCTTTTGGCTTATACATGGCGCCGATATGTCAGGGCCGGAAAAGTAGGATCGGGTCCCTGCGCGACACTCATTTCAAGGACTTGTGCATGAGCCAGCCGCACCTGATGAACTTCGACCTCTACCTGCGCCGACTCGGTTATGACCGTGCGCCACCGCCGACCCTGGAGACCCTGCAGGAGCTGCAACTGCGGCACGTCTGCCGTTTTGCCTTCGAGAGTCTCTCGACCCTGCTGCGAGTGCCGGTGCCCATCGACCTGGCTTCGGTGGAGCGCAAGATTCTCCATCAGGGGCGTGGCGGCTACTGCTATGAACTCAATCAGACCTTCCTGGTGCTGTTGCAGCACCTGGGCTATGAGGCTCGGGGCATCACTGGGCGCGTGGTGATCGGTGGGCCGGAAGATGCGCATACCGCGCGCAGTCATCGCCTGGCGCTGCTGCACCTGGAGGGGCGACGGTACATTGTCGATGTCGGCTTTGGCGGCATGGTGCCCACTGCGCCGTTGCTGCTGGATACCTGTGAGGAGCAGGCCACGCCCCATGAGCCCTACCGCATCACTGAGCGCGAAGGCAGCTACACCTTGCGCGTCAAGGTCATGGATGAATGGCGGGCGATGTATGTCTTCGATCTGCAGGTGCAGGGCGATGTGGATTACGAGATGGGCAACTGGTACGTCTCGACCCACAAGGATTCGCCTTTTCTCGGTCAGCTGAAGGTGGCGCTGATGGGGCCGGGAATACGTCGCACCTTGAACAATGGCAGCTATGCGTTGCATCGCATGGGGCTGCCGAGCGAGCGTCGGGAAATCACTGATGCCCGGGAACTGATGGGCCTGCTGCAGGATGAGTTCGGCTTGCGCCTGCCGTTGCATCCTGACCTACCGCGGGTTCTCGAGCAGTTGCTGGAGGCCTGAGCCGCTGCGTTCGATAAGGCTGCAGCGCTCGGGCACGGAATCGGTTCCCGGTTAAATTCGGGGACCGTCGCTCCTTAGAATCGACTGCCGAAACGGCACTTTTCTATGGAGAGAATCATGCAGAAAATCAACCGATCAGACAGGTCTTGCAGTTCCGCATCACCGTTACGACGTCTGCGCCAAGGGTTGTTTGCAGGGCTGCTCGGGCTGCTCAGCCTGGGCTCGGCCAGCAGTTTCGCGGTGCCCAACCCTGCCGGTGACTACAACCTCAACATGGATGCCCGGGCCGGCTCGCCCTTTCCTCCGTCCGACAACTACAGCGTTGATCTCAAAACCTCGGGCGTTGGGCCGGCCTATACGGTTGCGGTGAGCCGACATCACATCATTGCCTATAACCAACTGCGGGATTTCTACATGTCCGTGGTGCAGCGTGGGCACCTGAAGGAGCTGAAAGGCTTCTGGGACGGTTTTGGCGGGCGCTTCACCAGCTATGGGCGGGATAACGGGGTCAACGTCACCCCACCAGTGGCGGCGGACTACGACCAGGGCAAGACCTTGCTCGAGGAGATCGGCCGTGGCGTGGTGCGAGCCAATGCCGGTGTGCCGCCAAGGCCTTTGGGCTGGGATACCTTTCATGGTTTCTACACCTGGATGCCGTGGAACCTGTTCCTGGGGCCCAATGGCCGCAACGACGACCCGGGTGAGGAGTTCGAAACCAATGCCCAGTACATCATCAATAACCAGGACACCTGGAACACCATCGTCAATCTGCGCAGCAACATGCAAAGCTACCTGCGCGACGGTAACGTGAAGACGCTGGGCAATATCAACTCGCAGTTGTTGCGATTGTCGTCTCGGACCCGGGTCTACCCGCTGGTGAGCGATCAGTGGATTCGTGTTGCGCCAAATGTGTACAAAATCCGCGTGCCGGCTTCCTGAGTAGGCTGCTGATTCAGAGCAAGGGTCGATCTCCCTGAGAGGTCGGCCCTTTTTTTATGCTGTTTTCCAGGCGTGGGAGTGAGGACGCTGTTGGTGGCAGGATCGGTCAGTACTGCCGAGGGTGGAGGTTGCAAGGCAGCGGTGGGGCGGTTTCAGGTTGTAAGAGGTCGAAGTCTCGACGGCTGGAGATCGATTTCAGCCCGCGCAATCGCAAGGGGGATGTGCCTGAAGGCTGGCCGATAAACTGTATACAATTATATAGACAGTTGTCTTTAATGTTGCATACAGTGTGCGCATAACAAAAACAGGGAACCCCACACCATGAATACCCCTCAGGTTTCACAGCAGCGGCCCGAAGATGAGAATTTGGGCATTGGCGCGAATATGGCTTATGGCCTGCAACACGTCCTGACCATGTATGGCGGCATCGTTGCTGTGCCGCTGATCGTCGGCCAGGCTGCAGGTTTATCGCCGGCGGAGATCGGCCTGCTGATTGCCGCATCGTTGTTTGCCGGGGGGTTGGCTACATTGCTGCAAACCCTCGGCGTGCCGTTTTTCGGGTGCAAGCTGCCGTTGGTGCAAGGGGTGTCCTTTGCCGGTGTCTCGACCATGGTGGCAATCGTTACCAGCGGCGGCGAGGGTGGTTTCCAGTCGATTCTCGGCGCGGTGATCGTGGCTTCGCTGATCGGCCTGCTGATCACGCCGGTGTTCTCGCGGATCACCAAATTCTTTCCACCCCTGGTCACCGGCATCGTCATTACCACCATCGGCCTCACGCTGATGCCGGTGGCGGCGCGCTGGGCCATGGGTGGCAACAGTCGTGCGGCGGATTTCGGCAGCATGTCGAACATCGGCCTGGCGGCCATCACCCTGGCGCTGGTACTGCTGCTGAGCAAGATTGGCAGCGCGGCGATTTCCCGGCTGTCGATTCTGTTGGCCATGATCATCGGTACGGTGATTGCGCTGTTCCTGGGCATGGCGGACTTCTCCAGCGTCACCCAGGGGCCGATGTTTGGCCTGCCCACGCCGTTCCATTTCGGCATGCCGACCTTTCATATCGCGGCCATCCTGTCGATGTGCATCGTGGTCATGGTGACCCTGGTGGAAACCTCGGCGGACATCCTGGCCGTGGGTGAAATCATCCACACCAAGGTCGACTCCAAGCGCCTCGGTGATGGCCTGCGTGCTGACATGCTGTCGAGCATGATTGCGCCGATCTTCGGCTCCTTCACCCAGAGTGCTTTTGCCCAGAACGTCGGGCTGGTGGCAGTCACCGGGATCAAGAGCCGCTTCGTGGTCGCCACCGGCGGGTTGTTCCTGGTGATCCTCGGCCTGTTGCCGTTCATGGGGCGGGTGATCGCCGCGGTGCCTACCTCGGTGCTGGGCGGTGCCGGTATCGTGCTGTTTGGTACCGTGGCTGCCAGTGGCATTCGTACCTTGTCCAAGGTCGACTACCGCAACAACATGAACCTGATCATCGTCGCGACGTCCATCGGCTTCGGCATGATCCCGATTGCCGCACCCAGTTTCTACGATCATTTCCCTAGCTGGTTCGCAACGATTTTCCACTCGGGCATCAGTTCGTCGGCGATCATGGCGATCCTGCTGAACCTGGCGTTCAACCATTTCACCGCAGGCAACTCCGACCAGCAGTCGGTGTTCGTCGCCGGCACCGAACGTAGCCTGCGTTTTCAGGACATTGCCCTGTTGCGTGAAGGGGATTACTTCAGTGGCGGCAAGCTGCATGACGCCGAAGGCAACGAAGTGCCACTGGTAGCGGAGGTCTTGAACCAGCAAGGCGATGGATCTTCGCCGAGTCATGCTCGCGGCAGTGCTGAAGCCACCCACTGAATCCGATCATTGCGGCATAAAAAAACCGGCGCCTGGAGGCGCCGGTTTTTTATGGGCGAGGGGTTATTCCAGGTTCTCCAGAGAGGCGAGGGCTTGCCGGGCTAGGGGTTGCTCCTGGTACTGCTTGCGCAAGGCCGCGAGCTGGCGATCATGGCCGACACAGACCTCATTGACGGCTTTCTCGAGGAAGGCCCTGCGCTCTGCGTCATAGGGCTCTTCGCCGGCGAAGTGCAGGCATTCTTCATGGCGCTGGATGAAGGCGGTGACGTCCGCCGGCAGCTGTGCGCCGCCGTAATGACCGCCGAGTTGCAGGCGTTTTTCCTCGACCCAACCGGTGTAGTCCTCACCGTCCTTGGCGATGTACATGACCTGGGTCCAACCGTTGTCGCTGGATGCATAGGCCGTCAGGACATCGTCTGGGACCACATACAACGTGTGGTTCACGCAGGCGGCATTCGGACCGCTGTGGAAATGCAGGCGTCCTGCGCCGATCACCTTGGCTTCCAGGGGCGGGCGGTATGCGCCGGCTTCCAGGGAGACGTTGTCGCTCAGCGTGGCGCAATCCACCGCTGTCTCGGCCAGAACTGGCAGAGGAAGTAGAAGCAGCAGCCCATACACAGGCAAGAGGTACAGAGGTCGGTCCATCGCGGGGGAATCCATGAGGTGCAGAGTCGGATGGCGCGATGGTAATGACAAACACGCGGCCTGTGAATCGTCACGTGCCGCGTCCTGATCGACCAATGCAGCGGGCGCGGATTTTACTCCGCGACCTTGCTGAAATGTCCTTGGCGCACCAGGGACAGGGCAAACACCACCACCAGCGCGGCGGCGGCTGACAGGGTCAGCGGCAGGCCATAGCTGCCACCACTCATAGCCGCGCCGCTGAGCAATGGTCCTAGCAGGCTGCCGATGCCCCAGAGCAGGCCGGCGCTGGCATTGGCGGTCACCAGGTCGGCCCCGCTGAAAGACTGGCCGATCAGCACGATGGCCAGGGTGTAGATGCCGCCGGCAGCTGCGCCAAGAATCACCAGGCTTGGCCAGAGCAGGCCGGGAGCCTCCATCAGCAGCGGCAGGCTCAGGCCGATCAATAGGGCGATGACGCCGCAACCCAGGTAGATGCCGGGACGCCCGAGCTTGTCCGAGAGCCAGCCCAGAGGAAACTGGAATGCCGTATCGCCCAGGAGAATGATGGTCACCATCAGCGCCGCGAGCTTGATGCTATAGCCATGGGTGGCGGCGTACACCGGAAACAGCGACAGCACCACGCTGTCGAAAAAAGCGAAGAACAGGATGCCCACGCACAGCGCCGGGGCGATGCGGATGAAACCCAGCACCGAGAATGTCCGGCTTTCGCTGTGTGGGCTTGGGGCGTCTTCCTGGGGCAGGGTCAGCCAGACCACGGCGATCGCCACGGCGTAGCCGACGCTGACAATCGCGAGCACTGTCGGTCCCTCGGTGCCTAGCAGCGACACGAGGCCGGGGCCCAACAGCTGGAAGAAGGTGAAGCAGGTGGTGTACACCGCGACCAACCGTCCGCGGGTAGCGTCTTCGGCCATTTCATTGACCCAGGTTTCCCCGAGAATGATGATCAGCCCCGCGCCCAGGCCCATGGCGATCCGGGCCACACCCAGGCTGTAGAGGCTGGCCCCTGGCAGTTCCAGGGCGGCGACGCTCAGGGCGCAAAGGCTGAAGCACAGCAGGTAGATCTGACGACGGGTCAGGCGCTGGCACAGGCTATTGACCAGGAACGCCGAAAGCATCATGCCCGCTGCAGGCAGTGCCGACATGAGGCCAATCTGGTTATTGGACGCACCGGCCTGATACAGGCGTAGAGCGAGGATCGGCACCGTTGAGCCGATGCTCAGGCCGACGATGGAAATGCCCAGGATCAGGGCCGCTAACAAGGCTTTGTTCATGATCAAGACCTGCGCCTGAAGGTTCAGGCACCGAAAAGTAGGGGTGTTGCAGACACCGCCTGATAAGGCGGGCCGACGTGCGGGCGATTGCCGGGCGTGTGCCACTTGGGTAGGCGCTGGCTTGCTGGCGAAGAGACCATTGAGTGATGTGCTGCTCTTCAGAGGGCCTTTGCTGGCAAGCCGGTTACTACAGCCAGCTCCTGCAGCCAATCGTTGTGCTGCAGGCCGGAGTCAATCGCTATCAGCGATTGCCCTGAGGCGGGGAGAAGGTGAAGGCAAACAGTACGCTGCGGCGCCGACGGTTGATCGCGCAGTCATGCTGGGCAACAGCGAGGGTTGCCGAGGGGCTCATCGAGGGGGAAATGCACGGTGATTGTGCTGGCAGGAACATCATTGTCTGACTGGTCGGATAAAGAGGCGCACAGCCTACGTCAAGCCTTTGCGGCAAGGCAACAGGACCTGGGCATGAGGATTTCTGGCATGCGGGGACGTTCATCCGCATGCCTGGCTGACATGCGGATCGGTTATCTACTGAGGGGGGGCTTGAGCTGATTTTCCGAAAGAGCAGGGCGCTCTTGTGAGGAATGATGAAAATCAGTGTAGGAATATGGCTCCACGACCTGGACTCGAACCAGGGACCCAGTGATTAACAGTCACTTGCTCTACCAACTGAGCTATCGCGGAATGCGCCGTATCTTACTGATTCAAAAAGGGAAGTCAAGCAAGTGCAGGCATTTTTTTGCCGGCACGCACACAACTGAATGATGCAGTGACATTGTTTGAGGGATTTATCGCTCCCTCACGCTTACCGGCGGGCCGGGAGGGGCTACCATGGCGCCCCGGAAGTGGTTTCACGCGCTGCCGGCCTCAAGCCGCAAAGGTAGATTTATGATCCGCTTCGATTTCTCGTTGGTTCCCGCACGCTTTTTCGCCCCTCGATTCAAGGTGCTGTCATGAGCATTGAGCAGATCAGTCTGCCCAAGGGAGTAGGGCCACAGGCCAGCAAGCTGTGGGATGCAATTGCTCAGGCGGGGTCCACGGCTGATCTGAATCGTGCCGCAGGCAAGGCCGAAGGTTTTGTCCTGGGGCTGGAGAGCGCCAAGGCGATAAAGAGTCAAATCGCCGAGGCGCTGTATGTGGCCTTCGACGATGCCGCCAGCCAGCGCTTGGGCGAACTGACGGACTGAGCCGGTTCAACCGCCGAAGGTCAAGGTACCGAGCATCAGCTTGGCCATCAGCGAGGTGGCCGCCAGTTGCACCAGCCACAGCGCCAGTCCGCCAAGGAACACGCCGAGGGCAATTTGCAGCACCAGGCTTTTTTCACGTTTCTGCGCGCGGGGCTGATAGCGCTCCAGCTCGTCGCGGTCAGCCCGCAGGTCATCGTCTTTCATTTGTGTTCTCGATCAGAAGGGAAGCATGGCCTCAGTCTAGAGGTTGCAGAAGCCGGGCCTGGGGGAATATGTGTGACAAGGGCATGAAAAAGGGGAAGCACGATGGCTTCCCCTTTTTTTGTGCGGGTGCGAATCAGATCACCTGCAGGATCGCCTTGGTCACTACGCCGATGTTGTTCTGGTTCAGAGCGGCAACGCAGATGCGGCCGGTGTCCAGGGCATAGATGCCGAACTCGTTGCGCAGGCGAGTGACTTGCTCAACCGTCAGGCCGGAGTAGGAGAACATGCCGCACTGACGGCCGACGAAGCTGAAGTCGTGCTGTGGTGCGCCTTTGCTCAGCAGGTCGACCATCTGGGTGCGCATGCCGCGAATCCGCAGGCGCATTTCCGCCAGTTCCTGCTCCCACTGGGCGCGCAGTTCCGGGCTGTTCAGCACTGCGGCAACGATGGTTGCGCCGTGGGTAGGCGGGTTGGAGTAGTTGGTGCGGATCACACGCTTGACCTGGGACAGCACGCGCGCGCTTTCTTCCTTCGAGCTGCTGACGATGGACAGGGCACCGACACGCTCGCCGTACAGCGAGAACGACTTGGAGAACGAGCTGGAGACGAAAAAGGTCAGGCCCGACTCGGCGAACAAGCGCACCGCTGCGGCGTCTTCGTCGATGCCGTCGCCAAAGCCCTGGTAAGCCATGTCGAGGAATGGCACGAGGTTTTTCGCCTTGACCACTTCCAGCACGTTTTTCCAGTCTTGCGGGCTCAGGTCGACACCGGTCGGGTTGTGGCAGCAGGCGTGCAGCACCACGATCGATTGGGCCGGCAGGGCGTTGAGGTCTTCCAGCAGGCCGGCGCGGTTTACATCATGAGTGGCGGCGTCGTAGTAGCGGTAGTTCTGTACCGGGAAGCCGGCAGTCTCGAACAGTGCGCGGTGGTTTTCCCAGCTCGGATCGCTGATGGCAACCACGGCGTTCGGCAGCAATTGCTTGAGGAAATCGGCACCGATCTTCAGTGCGCCGGTGCCGCCAACGGCCTGGGTGGTGATTACGCGGCCGGCAGCCAGCAGTGGCGAGTCGTTGCCGAACAGCAGCTTCTGTACTGCCTGGTCATAGGCGGCGATGCCGTCGATCGGCAGGTAGCCACGGGAGGCGTGTTGAGCGGCGCGAATTGTCTCGGCTTCGACAACGGCGCGCAGCAGCGGAATGCGTCCCTCCTCGTTGCAGTACACGCCCACCCCAAGGTTGACCTTATTGGTGCGGGTGTCGGCGTTGAATGCTTCGTTGAGGCCCAGGATTGGATCGCGTGGTGCCATTTCGACAGCGGAGAACAGGCTCATTTTTACGGCGGCTCTGAATGGAGTGTGGAGGGACGTGTCGCGCTCCAGCCGAATGCACTAGAGCGGTGCACAAACGGGGAGCTAGTATAGAGGCCATCATCGCGGGGAGCGACAGCCGATTGAGCTTTTGCGGCAAGTTTTTCGCTTTATTTTTCGACCGTTAGTCTTATTGCAACATCCAGGGTGTTAGCGGGTGTAGGACCTTTACCTTGAAAGCTGTGGTATTTGGCTCCACATCTAGAACATTCCCGATTTTTCCTCGGCGACATGGGTCGTACGTGGTCTTTCTCGTTCCTGTGCGGTCTTGCCGTATACGAATGATTCCAGAGGTACGTTATGTCTGAGTTCCAGCTAGTCACCCGCTTCCAGCCTGCCGGCGACCAGCCGGAAGCCATCCGTCTGATGGTCGAGGGCATTGAGGCCGGTCTGGCGCACCAGACCCTGCTCGGTGTGACCGGCTCGGGCAAGACCTTCAGCATCGCCAACGTGATCGCCCAGGTGCAGCGCCCGACCCTGGTGCTGGCGCCGAACAAGACGCTGGCGGCGCAGTTGTACGGTGAATTCAAGGCCTTCTTCCCGAACAATGCGGTGGAGTACTTCGTTTCCTACTACGACTACTACCAGCCCGAAGCCTATGTGCCGTCCTCGGACACCTTTATCGAGAAAGACGCGTCGATCAACGACCACATTGAACAGATGCGTCTTTCCGCGACCAAGGCGTTACTGGAGCGCAAGGACGCGATCATCGTCACCACGGTGTCCTGCATCTACGGTCTGGGCAGCCCGGAAACCTACTTGAAAATGGTCCTGCACGTGGACCGCGGTGACAAGCTCGACCAGCGTGCGCTGTTGCGGCGCCTGGCGGACCTGCAATACACCCGCAACGACATGGACTTTGCCCGCTCCACCTTTCGTGTGCGGGGTGATGTGATCGACATCTACCCGGCGGAATCCGATCTTGAGGCGATCCGCATCGAGCTGTTCGACGACGAAGTGGAAAGCATCAGTGCCTTCGATCCGCTGACCGGTGAAGTGATTCGCAAACTGCCGCGTTTCACCTTCTACCCCAAGAGCCACTACGTGACTCCGCGGGAAACCCTGCTGGACGCCATCGAGGGCATCAAGGTGGAGCTGCAGGAGCGCCTGGAATACCTGCGCTCCAACAACAAACTGGTGGAAGCCCAGCGTCTTGAGCAGCGCACCCGTTTTGACCTGGAGATGATTCTCGAGCTGGGCTACTGCAACGGCATCGAGAACTACTCCCGCTACCTCTCTGGCCGTCCTGCCGGCGCGGCGCCGCCGACGCTGTACGACTACCTGCCGGCGGATGCCTTGCTGGTAATCGACGAGTCCCACGTCAGCGTGCCTCAGGTCGGCGCCATGTACAAAGGCGACCGCTCACGCAAGGAAACCCTGGTGGAATATGGTTTCCGCCTGCCGTCGGCCCTGGATAACCGGCCGATGCGCTTCGATGAGTGGGAAGGGGTCAGCCCGCAGACCATCTTTGTTTCCGCCACTCCGGGCAACTACGAGGCCGAGCACGCCGGGCGTGTGGTAGAGCAGGTAGTGCGTCCTACCGGCCTGGTGGACCCGCAGGTGGAAGTGCGCCCGGCCCTGACCCAGGTGGACGACCTGCTCTCGGAAATCGGTAAGCGCGTGGCCGTGGAAGAACGAGTGCTGGTGACCACACTGACCAAGCGCATGGCCGAGGACCTTACCGATTACCTGGCTGATCACGGCGTGCGTGTACGTTACCTGCACTCGGACATCGACACCGTGGAGCGGGTGGAAATCATCCGCGATTTGCGCCTGGGCACCTTCGACGTGCTGGTGGGTATCAACCTGTTGCGTGAGGGCCTGGACATGCCGGAAGTGTCCCTGGTGGCGATTCTCGACGCCGACAAGGAAGGCTTCCTGCGCTCCGAACGTTCATTGATCCAGACCATCGGCCGGGCTGCGCGTAACCTCAATGGCCGGGCGATCCTCTATGCCGACCGCATCACCGGCTCCATGGAGCGGGCGATTGGCGAAACTGAGCGCCGGCGTGACAAGCAAATCGCTTTCAACCTGGCCAATGGCATTACCCCCAGGGGCGTGGTCAAGGATGTCGCTGACATCATGGAAGGCGCCACCGTTCCGGGTTCTCGTAGCAAGAAGCGCAAAGGCATGGCCAAGGCCGCCGAGGAAAATGCCCGCTACGAAAACGAACTGCGTTCGCCGAGCGAGATCACCAAGCGTATTCGCCAGCTCGAAGAGAAGATGTACCAGTTGGCCCGGGACCTGGAATTCGAGGCCGCAGCGCAGATGCGTGACGAAATCACCAAGCTGCGCGAGCGTCTGCTGACTGTCTGAGCGCGGCATCATCCATCCTTGTCCGGCTTGCCGGCGAAGAAGCCCTTGAATCCTGTGATGGAGTGAGGGGCCTGTTCGCTGGCAAGCCGGCGCCGGTACAAGCTTGATCTTGCGAAAGCCGGTTCCCGCCGCTTGGTCAATGAGCTTCGCCGGCCTTGAGCCCTTTGGGCAGCGCCTTGGTCAGCAGGATTGCCAGCATGCTGACTCCCAAGGCAATCCCGACAAAATGGAAGGCATCGTTGTAGGCCATGATCAGCGCCTGCTGATGGGTGATCTCGCTGAGCTTGCCCAGGGCTGCAGTCTCATTGCCGAACTTCTCGGTGAGGTTGGCCAGGCGTTCCGCAACCTGCGGGTTGCTCGGGACTATGGCTTCGCGCAAGTAGTCGAAGTAGGTCTTGGTCCGTGCGTCCAGCAGGGTCGCGAGCAAGGCGATGCCGATGGCGCCGCCGAGGTTGCGCAGAATGTTGAACAGGCTGGAGGCCGATCCCGCGTCTTGAGGCTGTATATAAGCGGTGGCGATCAACGAGATGGTGACCATGATCAGCGGTTGGCCGAGTGCGCGGATGATCTGGATCTGGTTGAACTGCGGTCCGGCAAAGTCCGGGTTGAGCACGCCCGAGGAAAAACTCGCCAATCCGAACAGGCCAAAACCCAGGGTGCACAGCCATTTCGGCGGGATGAACTGCATCAGCTTGGGCACCAGGGGAATCAGAAACAGCTGCGGCACTCCCATCCACATGATCACTTCGCCAATCTGCAAGGCGTTGTAGTCCTGGATTTGCGCCAGGTACAGCGGCAACAGGTAGATCGAGCCGTACAGGCCGACGCCCATCCCCAGGCTGGAAATGCTCGACAGCCCGAAGTTGCGGTTGCGCAGAATCCCCAGGTTGATCAGCGGATTGGGTTTGGACACCTGCACGATCACGAAGCTGATCAGGCTGACCAGGGCAATGCTGCCCAGGGTCACGATCAGGCTCGATTCCAGCCAGTCCTTGCGATGTCCTTCCTCCAGAAACACTTGCAGGCAGCCCAGCCCCACGCCGAGGGTGAGAATGCCGGTGTAGTCGGTGCTTTTCAGCAGCTCCCAATGGGCTGCCTTTTTTTCCAGGCCGTAGAGCAGGCCGGCGATCATCAGCAGGCCTGGCGGCACGTTGATATAGAAGATGTATTCCCAGCCCCAGTTTTCCGTCAGCCAGCCGCCCAGCGTCGGGCCGATGGAGGGGGCGAAGGTGGCGGTCATGGCAAACATGGCCATGCCTTTGGCTCGATGATGTTCGGGCAGCTTGATCAGGGTCAGGGTGAACGCCAGGGGAATCAGCGCGCCACCGGTAAAGCCTTGCAGGGCGCGGAACACGATCATGCTTTCCAGGCTCCAGGCCGTGGAGCAAAGCAGCGAGGCAATGAGAAACCCCACCGATACCCAGACCGCCAGCCGCCGTGCCGAGAGCAACTGCACCAGCCAGGCGGTGAGGGGGATCATGATGATCTCCGCCACCAGGTAGGAGGTGGAGATCCACGAGCCTTCCTCCAGCGTGGCGGACAGTGCGCCCTGGATGTCTCTCAAGGAAGAGTTGGTGATCTGGATGTCGAGCACTGCCATGAAGGCACCGAGCATCGCGCTCATGACTGCGATCCAGTCACGTCGGGTCGGCTCGCCTACCGGGCGCAGCAGTTGATCACCGGCCATCGACAGGGTCTTTGATGTTCACTTTGACGGTCACGGACATGCCAGGACGGATCTTGCCCTGCAGCGGATTGTCGGCGGCAAAGGTCAGCTTTACCGGAATACGCTGTACCACCTTGGTGAAGTTGCCGGTGGCGTTGTCCGGCGGTAGCAGGCTGAACTGCGCGCCTGAGGCGGCGAACAGGCTGTCGACCTGAGCCTGGATCGGCGTATCGCCGTAGGCATCGAAGGTCAGCTCGGCCTGCTGTCCGGGTCGCATGTGGCCGATCTGGGTTTCCTTGAAGTTGGCCTGGACCCAGATGTCCTGGTCAGGAACGATCGACAGCAGATAGGCGCCGGCCTGCACCACTTGGCCATTGCGCGCGGCACGCTGGCCGATGATGCCGCTGATGGGGGCGAGGATCTCGCTGCGGGTCAGGTTCAGTCGCGTCTGAGCCAGATCGGCCTGGGCATTGGCGATCTGCGCATCCAGGCGCTTGATCTCGGCATTTAGGGCGTTGACCTGCTGGCGCTGGCCTTGCAGATCGGCCTGGGCCTTGATGACCTGGGAGTGGGCGATATGGTTGTCGGCGGAGAGGGTGGTGACCCGTTCTTCGGAGACGTAGCCGGGCTTGCGCAGGGTTTGCGCCCGGGACAGGTCGATCTGCGAGCGGCCGAGGCTGGCCTGGGTCGATGCCACCTGGGCTTCGCTCGCGGCAATCAGGCTGGCTTGCTGGGTCAGCTTGCTCTGGGCCTGCAGGCGCTCCGCCTCGCGGGTCGCCAGGGCCGCTTCGGCGCGATCCACCGCCAGTTGAAAATCCTCGCCTTCCAGGCGCACCAGGAGTTGACCCTTCTCCACATGCTGGTTGTCCTGTACCAGCACTTCGTCGATGCGAGCGCTCAACTGGCTGGAGATCCGGGTGATTTCGCCCTGGACGTAGGCGTTGTCTGTGGTTTCATAAAAGCGCCCGTGGAACCACCAGTGGGCGAGGAAGCCCAGGGCGATCAACAGGACCAGGGACAAGAAGATGAACAGGCGACGCTTGAGTTGGGCAGGCATGGGCAGGCTGTAATCAATAAAAGTGTAAGGAAATTTATCAGTGGGCGAATCTGGCAGATAGCCACTGGGTGGTAAATGCCATTGGCTGATTATTGGCTATTCACCGGGGTTGGAGTGGCCTGTAGGCGCAACCTTGGCTTAAATGCCCTCCTCACTGGAGCCGGGCTGGTGTCGCCTGTTACCATTCGCCCCCTGTTTTATTCCTCGTTTTTCTATTCTTCTCGAGACATGCCATGACCACCGTCCGCACGCGCATTGCGCCATCGCCTACCGGGGATCCCCACGTAGGTACTGCTTACATCGCTTTGTTCAACTACTGCTTTGCCAAGCAGCATGGCGGCGAGTTCATCCTGCGCATCGAAGACACCGATCAATTGCGTTCGACCCGTGAGTCCGAGCAGCAGATTTTCGATGCCTTGCGCTGGTTGGGCATCAACTGGAGCGAAGGTCCGGATGTCGGTGGTCCTCATGGCCCGTACCGTCAGAGCGAGCGCGGTGACATCTACCAGAAGTACGCCCAGCAGTTGGTGGACCTGGGGCACGCCTTCCCGTGCTTCTGCACCGCCGAAGAGCTGGACCAGATGCGTGCCGAGCAGATGGCTCGCGGTGAAACCCCGCGTTACGACGGCCGAGCCTTGCTGCTGTCCAAGGAAGAGGTGGCTCAGCGCCTGGCTGCTGGTGAGCCTCACGTGATCCGCATGAAAGTGCCGACCGAAGGCGTCTGCGTGGTCCCGGACCTGTTGCGTGGCGATGTCGAGATCCCGTGGGATCGCATGGACATGCAAGTGCTGATGAAGACCGACGGCCTGCCGACCTACTTCCTGGCCAATGTGGTCGACGACCATCTGATGGGTATCACTCACGTGCTGCGTGGCGAAGAGTGGCTGCCATCGGCACCGAAGCTGATCCTGCTGTACGAATATTTCGGCTGGGAACAGCCGCAGTTGTGCTACATGCCGCTGCTGCGTAACCCGGACAAGAGCAAGCTGTCCAAGCGCAAGAACCCGACCTCGGTGACGTTCTACGAGCGCATGGGCTTCATGCCTGAAGCCATGCTCAACTACCTGGGGCGCATGGGCTGGTCGATGCCGGACGAGCGCGAGAAGTTCTCGTTGCAGGAAATGGTCGACAACTTCGATCTGTCGCGGGTTTCCCTCGGCGGTCCGATTTTCGATGTCGAGAAGCTGTCCTGGCTCAATGGCCAGTGGCTGCGGGACCTGCCGCTGGAAGAGTTCGCCAGTCGGGTGCAGACCTGGGCCTTGAATCCCGAATACCTGATGAAGATTGCGCCGCACGTTCAGGGGCGGGTCGAGACCTTCAGTCAGATCGCTCCCTTGGCAGGTTTCTTCTTTGCCGGTGGCGTAACCCCGGATGCCAAGCTCTTCGAGTCCAAGAAACTCTCGGGCGATCAGGTGCGCCAACTGATGCAATTGATCCTGTGGAAGCTCGAAAGCCTGCGGCAGTGGGAGAAGGACAGTATCACCGCGACTATTCAGGCGGTGGTCGAGTCCCTGGAACTGAAGCTGCGTGATGCCATGCCGCTGATGTTTGCCGCTATCACTGGCCAGGCCAGTTCGGTGTCGGTGCTCGATGCCATGGAAATCCTGGGGCCGGACCTGACTCGTTTCCGCCTGCGCCAGGCCATCGATCTGCTCGGTGGTGTGTCGAAGAAAGAGAATAAAGAGTGGGAAAAACTGCTGGGCACGATCGCCTGAGGCAGTTGTGCGCTGCGGGAGTGGCCGAGGCGGCAACCTTTTCGACTACGCTTGAGTCTCAAGCGCCAGGCGGGTTGGTTGCTGGCCCGCGGTAGCCCTTTTGCGCTAGCTGGCGCGGGTCGGGAAGGGCGGAAAAGCCTGGGTTTTCCGGGTGGGGTGGTAAGTGATTGTTATCCCGGCAAATTTCTTTTCAAAAAACCGAAAAAAATTTGACAGCGTTCCGATCGCCCCTTAAGATTCGCCCCGTCCTAACCGACGAGGGGCTATAGCTCAGCTGGGAGAGCGCTTGCATGGCATGCAAGAGGTCGACGGTTCGATCCCGTCTAGCTCCACCAAATTTACAGTTCAAGGTCTGGCCACACCGGCCTTGAATCGATCAGTACTCAGCACTGGTCAGTTGTATAGAAGGGTTGTGTCCCCTTCGTCTAGTGGCCTAGGACACCGCCCTTTCACGGCGGTAACAGGGGTTCGAGTCCCCTAGGGGACGCCAGTTTCACACAAGTGATGTTGCAAGACGTCGCTGCGCCGCGAGGCGAAAATCCGGGGCTATAGCTCAGCTGGGAGAGCGCTTGCATGGCATGCAAGAGGTCGACGGTTCGATCCCGTCTAGCTCCACCAATTTACAGTTCAAGGTCTGGCCACACCGGCCTTGAATCGATCAGTACTCAGCACTGGTCAGTTGTTAGAAGGGTTTGTGTCCCCTTCGTCTAGTGGCCTAGGACACCGCCCTTTCACGGCGGTAACAGGGGTTCGAGTCCCCTAGGGGACGCCAGTTTCACACAAGTGATGTTGCAAGACGTCGCTGCGCCGCGAGGCGAAAATCCGGGGCTATAGCTCAGCTGGGAGAGCGCTTGCATGGCATGCAAGAGGTCGACGGTTCGATCCCGTCTAGCTCCACCAATTTACAGTTCAAGGCCTGGCCACACCGGCCTTGAATCGATCAGTACTCAGCACTGGTCAGTTGTTAGAAGGGTTTGTGTCCCCTTCGTCTAGTGGCCTAGGACACCGCCCTTTCACGGCGGTAACAGGGGTTCGAGTCCCCTAGGGGACGCCACGTTTACCCGCTTTGCGGGATTTTTAAGGGTCATTCGATTATTGAATGGCCCTTTTGTTTGTCTGGCGTTCAGCCAATTTTCTCTTTTTTCCTCAGCCTGCCCCTCTGACCGACGGTCACGCTAGCGACTTGCGGAAAATTATTATGCGAATAATATTTTCTCCGTAATATTCGGAGGCAACCATGAACGATAAAAAAGCTCAGACCCGCGAACGCATTCTCCAGGCCGCCAGTTCCGCGCTGATTCAGCATGGCCCGGCCGAGCCGAGTGTGGGTGAGGTGATGGGGGCGGCCGGGCTGACGGTGGGCGGCTTCTATGCGCACTTTGAAAGCAAGGATGCGCTGATGCTGGAGGCCTTCACTCAGTTGCTCGCCCACCGCCGTGGCCTGCTCGACGAAATGGACTCGAGCTTGAGTGGCGAGGAGCGTAGGGCGCTTACGGCGGCATTTTATCTGTCGCGCAAGCACCGTGACTCTACCGAGCAGGCTTGCCCTATTCCGGCTTCAGTCGGTGAGTTGGGGCGCTTGCCGGACAGTTTTCGCAACGCTTTGAGCGAGCACATGGAGTTGATGGTTGCGCAATTGGCCGCAAGCCCCGAAGACACGGACAAGGCTCTGGCAGACATGGCGCTGATGGTAGGTGGATTGTCCCTGGCGCGGGCGCTGGGTCCGGGTGAGTTGTCCGACCGCTTGCTGCGTGCTGCCAAGTCGGCAGTTCTATGACCTGAGGCTTGATTCTGCAATGGCGAGTGAGGAGCGGGTTGAGTTGGATTCGTAGCATCAACGGCGCGCCACTCAATTCGTTTGTGCTGATCGCCGGCCAGCATCTGCAGCACGCCAATCCACCTGAGCATCCGTTACACTGCCCCAGTCAAAAAATCTGACCGGGAGTTGGGCATGAGTTGGGATCTGGCAACGCCATTCGTCATCGATCTGCAGGTTGCCGCCGAGGATATCGATGGCTTGGGGCACGCCAATAATGCGGTCTACGTCACCTGGCTGGAGCGTTGCGCCTGGCGGCATTCCCAGCGACTGGGGCTGGATCTGGCCGAGTATCGCCGTCTGGACCGGGCGATGGCGGTGGTGCGGCACGAGATTGATTATCTGGCTGCAGGTTATGAGGAAGATGAACTGCAATTGGCCACCTGGATCGTCGACTGGGATCAACGCTTGAAAATGACCCGGCGCTTCCAGCTGGTCCGTCCGAGCGATGGCGCCACGCTGCTGCGGGCCCAGACCACCTTTGTCTGCATCGAATTGTCCACTGGCAAGCCCAAGCGCATGCCTGTCGAGTTCCTCGAGGGCTACGGGCCGGCCTTGCAGGCTTCCTGATCGCTTTCTCCCGTGTCGCAGGGGTTGGCTGCCAGTTAAGGCGCCTTCAAGTGCGGAGCGCGGGGCACGCCGATAAGCCGGCTCCTACAAAATCCCAGCGGGTGGGTGAAACCCAGTAGACTGGGCGACGTTTTTTTTGCCCGTTTTTTTGTTGAGTGTGTTTCATGCAAATTGCCCTGGCGCCCATGGAGGGGTTGGTCGACAACATCCTGCGCGATGTACTGACCCGCGTTGGCGGGATTGACTGGTGTGTCACCGAGTTCATTCGCGTCAATGACCGTCTGCTGACGCCTGCCTATTTCCACAAGCTCGCCCCCGAATTGCTGCAAGGCGCACAGACTGCCGCCGGCGTGCCGTTGCGGGTGCAGTTGTTGGGCTCCGATCCAGTGTGTCTGGCCGAAAACGCTGCGCTGGCCTGTGAGTTGGGCAGCGCGGTCATCGATCTTAATTTCGGTTGCCCGGCCAAGACCGTCAACAAGTCACGGGGCGGGGCGGTGCTGCTCAAGGAGCCCGAGCTGCTGAATCAGATTGTCGAGCATGTACGACGGGCGGTTCCGGCACATATTCCGGTCACCGCGAAAATGCGCTTGGGCTTCGACAGCCCGGATGGCTCCCTGGCATGTGCCACGGCGTTGGCCGAGGGTGGAGCGGAGCATATCGTGGTGCACGCGCGGACCAAGGTTGACGGCTACAAGCCTCCGGCGCACTGGGAGTGGATCCCGCGGGTACAGGACGTGGTCAGGGTGCCGGTGTTCGCCAACGGCGATATCTGGAGTGTCGAGGACTGGCGGCGTTGCCGGGAGATCAGCGGCGTCGAGGACATTATGCTTGGGCGCGGACTGGTATCGCGTCCGGATCTGGCCCGGCAGATTGCTGCCGCTCGGGCTGGAGAAGAAGTGCAGGAGATGTCCTGGGCCGATTTGCAACCGATGCTCCAGGACTTCTGGGCGCAGGTGGTGGTGCAGTTGACGCCACGTTCGGCGCCTGGGCGTTTGAAGCAGTGGTTGGCAATGCTGACTCGCAACTACCCGGAAGCGGTCGAGCTATTCACCGCCTTGCGTCGGGAAACCGATCTGGACCAGGTGGGGCGCCTGCTAGGTATGCCACGCAGCGAAGCGGCGTAAAAAATTCAAAAAACACCTCTTGAAATGCCGGGGCCGATCCATATCTCTTGGGTACGCGATGCCGAATTCGGGTCGCGGAGATAACCACTCGCTGAATATCAGGAGATAGACCCATGAGTACTGCATTTTCCTTGGCCCCGCTGTTCCGTTCCTCTGTCGGCTTCGACCGTTTCAACGACTTGTTCGAGTCGGCACTGCGCAATGAGCCGGGCAGTAGCTATCCACCCTACAACGTTGAAAAATACGCTGACGATCAATACCGCATTGTGATCGCGGCGGCTGGCTTCCAGGAAGAAGACTTGGAGCTGCAGGTGGAAAACGGCGTGCTGACCGTGAGCGGTGGCAAGCGCGACGCCAATCAGAACGTCACTTACCTGCATCAGGGCATTGCCCAGCGCGCGTTCAAGCTGTCGTTCCGCCTGGCAGACCATATCGAGGTCAAGTCTGCGGGCCTGAGCAATGGTCTGTTGAACATCGACCTGCTGCGGGTCGTGCCGGAAGAGGCCAAAGCCAAGCGCATCCCGATCAACGGTGTGCAGCAGGCGGCTCTGCAAAACTAATATCGCCGTAAAAGAAGGGCGCCCTGGTGGCGCCCTTTTTCGTGGCGGTCATTTCAGCAGTTTCTTGAACTCGTTCAGGGGGAGCGGCCGGCTGTGCAGATAGCCCTGGTACAAGTGGCATTCCAATCCTTGTAGAAACTCCAACTGCTGTGGGGTTTCCACGCCTTCGGCGATGACCTTCAAGTCCAGGCTGCGAGCCATGGCGACAATGGCCCGGATGATCTCTGCATCATTGGGGTCGTGGGTCGCATCACGAACGAAGGACTGGTCGATTTTCAGGGTGTCCACCGGCAGGCGCTTGAGGTAGGTCAAGGAGGAGTAGCCGGTGCCGAAGTCATCCATGGCAAAACTGACCCCGAGTTTCTTCAGTCGGCGCATCTTGCTGATGGTGTCGTCCAGATTCTGGATGACGATGCCCTCGGTGATCTCCAGCTTGAGCAGTGAGTAGGGCAGGGCATGGGCAGTCAGGCTGCGTTCGATTTTTTCGACAAAGTCGTTCTGGCGGAACTGCCGTGGGCTGATGTTGACGCACAGGCTGAAGTGATACGGATCTACCAGGCCCTGGTTGATCAGCTGGCTGAAGGCCAGGCAAGCCTCATCGAGAATCCAGGTGCCGACCTCAAGGATCAGCCCGCTGTCCTCCAGCACCTTGATGAATTCACTCGGTGACTGGGTGCCCAGTTCCGGGTGCTGCCAGCGCACCAGGGCCTCGGCGCCAACGATCCGGTTGTCACGGGCATCCACCTGGGGTTGGAAGTGCACGCTGAATTCACCACGGGACAAGGCCAGGCGCAGGTCGGTTTCCATGCGCAGGCGCTCGCTGGCGGCCTTCTGCATGGTGTTGTGGTACATCTGCGTGGTGTTGCGCCCGGAGTCCTTGGCGCGATAGAGGGCAATGTCGGCGCGCTTGAGCAGGTCGGTGGGCGTCGAGCCGTGGTCGGGGATCAGTGCCACGCCAATGCTGGGGGTAACTTGCAGGCGCTGGCCGTCGAGGAACATCGGTTCCGAGAGCAGTTCGCGCAAGGTGCCAGCCAGTTGCCGGACCTGCTCGCTGACTTCATTGCGCGAGCCTTCCAGGCCGCTCAACAGCACCACGAACTCATCGCCGCCCAGGCGTGCCACGGTGTCTTCCATGCGCACGCTGGCTTCCAGCCTGGCGGTGATGATTTTCAGCACGGTGTCGCCCACCGGGTGTCCCAGGGAATCGTTGATGTGCTTGAAGTGATCCAGGTCGAGAAACAACAGGGCGCCCCGCAGGTTGTGGCGTTTGAGCAGGGCGATCTGCTGGCTCAAGCGGTCCATCAGCAGGGCGCGGTTGGGCAGGTTGGTCAAGGGGTCGTGGTAGGCCAGGTGGCGGATCTGCGCCTGGGCATTCTTCAGCAGGCTGACATCCCTCGCGGTCAGCAACAGGCAGGGTGTCTCATTGAGGATGATCGGTTCGACCGAGACCTCGAGAGTCAGGACTTCCCCGCGTTTGTTGCGCCCGAGCATCTCCAGATGATGCACCCGGCCCTTGAGCTTGAGCTCCGCCAGTAGCGTGGAAAGCTGGGCTTCCTCGGCCCAGATTCCGACCTGGTACATGGTGTGGCCGAGTACTTCTTCGGTGCGGTAGCCGGTCAGGCGGCAGAAGCCGTCGTTGACCTCCAGGTAGCGACCGGTGTCGCGCTGGGTAATGGTGATGGCGTCGGGGCTGGAGTGAAAGGCCTTGGCGAACTTCTCTTCGCTGGCCTTGAGCGCGGCTTCCGAGCGCTGTTGCTGGGTGATGTCACGCAGGGTGGTGACGATGCACGGCTGCTTGTCCACGTTGATCAGCCGGCTGGAAATGATGCAGGTCAGCGGCTGGCCGTTCTTGTGGTTGACCACCACCGCGACATTGTTCAGCGCCTGTTCGCGAATCACTTGTTCGATCCGCCGCAGGCGCGGAGCGGGATCTTCCCAGAGGCCGATCTGCTCGGCGCTGCGGTCGATCACATCCTCCAGGGTCCAGCCGAAGGTCTGGGTGAAGCTGGAGTTGATCTCGATGAACTGGCCGGTTTCCAGCACGGTCAGGCAGATCGGGTCCGGGCTGACCTGGAACAGGCTGGCGAACTTCTCTTCGGAGGTGATCAGGCGCTGTTCGCGCTCCACCTGCTCGGTGATGTCGAGCAAGGTGCCGGCCATGCGCAACGGATTGCCCTGTTCATCGCGATAGAGGCGGGCACGGCTTTCCAGGTAGCGTGAGCTGCCGTCCGCCAGTTGCACTCGGTAGGTCAGTTGGTAATTGCCTGCCGGTCCTTCCCGCAGGCTGCGGTAGGCGTCACGCATGGAGTCGCGTTCTTCGGTGGGTACGCCCTCGAAGAATGCGTCAAAGGATTCATGGAACGGCGCCGCCTCCAGGCCGTGCAACTGCGCGGCACGGGCCGAGCCATAGAGCATGCCGCTGGGTATGTGCCAGTCCCAGGTGCCCAACTGTGCTGAATCCAGGGCCAGGTCGAGGCGTTCCTGGCTGTCTTTGAGGGCCTGTTCGGCTCTTTTGCGTTCACTGGTGTCGAGAAAGGTGCTGAGCAGATAGGCCTTGCCTTCCAGTTCGACCTTTTGCGCACTGAGGATGCCGTCGTGGATCTGTCCGTTGCTGGCACTAAATTGCACCTCAAGGCTGGCGGCCTGGCCTCGCTTCTGCACCGCCTTGATCAGTTGGGCGCGCTGCTCGGGATTGACCCACAGGCCGATCTCCAGGGTGGTGCGACCGATCACGTGTTCGGCGGGCCAGCCGAACTGGCTTTCGAAGTATTGGTTGGCTTCACTGATCAGTCCATCTTCCAGGCGGGTCAGCAGCACCATGTTGGGGCATAGGTGAAACAGGGTGGCGAAACGCTTTTCCGAGCTGCTGAGGGCTTCCTCACGCTGGCGCTGGTGAGTGATCTCGCGGATCACCCCGATCATTCGAGGCTTGCCGTGCTTGTCCGGCAGCACGCTGCCGTTGATCTCCAGCCAGTGCAGGCTGCCATCGGGCCAGCGAATCCGGTGGTGCATGGCGTGTTCCAGCGGCGCCCCCGCCAGCACTGAATGAAAGGCGCGCATGGTCCTGCCCCGATCTTCGACGGGCAGCAGGTCGAGGTACTCGAGGTTTTCCGGCAAGGGTTGGCGCGGATCGAAGCCGAACAGCGCCTGGGTGCCTCGGGACCAGCTGATCTGCCCGCTTTCAATGTCCCAGTACCAGGCCCCTAGCCGTGCGCCGTTGAGCGCAGCGAGCAACTGTGGCGCACTTTCCCAGCTCTGTTCCGACTCCCGGGGGTCGACAGCGTGGATGCGCGGCATGGGCGGAGTGCGGTCAGCGGGTTTGGGCATGGGGGGCAAGCCTTGAGCTGAGTAGTTCGTTTGGCGCGGGAGGCTCATGAGGTGCTGTATGGCACGGGCAATACCCGAAGTGCTATGCCGGGTTCCCTGGCCAATCGACCTGTGCATCCAATAAGGCCATGAAAGCCCGCGCAGCATTCGACAACGTCCGTTCGGTGTGCAGGATATAGCCTAGCTGGCGACGCAGCTGTATGCCCGGTAAAGGAATGCGCGCGACCTGGTCATCGAGCATGGTGCGTGGCAGCACGCTCCAGGCCAGGCCAATGGAAACCATCATCTTTATAGTTTCCAGGTAGTTAGTGCTCATGGCGATGTTCGGTATCAGGCCTTGGGCTTCAAACAAGCGTTGGACAATATGGTGGGTAAAGGTGTTGCCGCCGGGGAAAACCGCCGGATGCAGGGCAACGTCCGCCAGGCTCACCTGGCCGTTGCTGACCAGCGGGTGTTCCGGGGCGGCAACGAAGTCCAGCGGATCGTCCCAGACGGCGGAGGCCTTGATCAGGCTGTGCGGCTCGGGGGCCAGGGTAATCACCGCCAGTTCGGCCCGGCCGTGCAGGATCTCCTCGTAGGCCACTTCGGAGTCGAGGAATTGAATGTCCAGAGCCACTTGCGGGTAGCGCCGGGTAAAGGCCCGCAGCAGAGGGGGCAGGCGGTGCAAACCGATGTGATGGCTGGTAGCCAGCGTCAGGCGCCCGCTGACTTCGCCGCTGAGGTTGGTCAGGGCCCGGCGAGTGTCATCCAGCACGTTGATGATCTGATAGGCCCGGGGCAGTAGGGCGCGCCCGGCCTCGGTCAGGCCGATCTCGCGCCCTAGGCGGTCGAATAGTCGCACGTTGAGTTGTTGCTCCAGCCCGGCGATGCGTTTGCTGATGGCTGGCTGGGTCAGGTGCAGGCGTTCGCCGGCACTGGAAAAACTGCCCGTCTCGGCGATGGCGATAAAGGCATTGAGGTTGGCCAGGTCCATAGTAGTATTCCAGTTGGTTATCCAAAGCATGAAAAATATGAATTTGAGTTATTTAATCTAACGCCATAGCATCAGCCTCACAAGCCAAGGGGTTATTGATCGGCCGACGATCAGGGCCCAGGGCATAGAAACAAGCTGATGAGGAATGCTCCGATGGCTGGCAAGACGCTCTACGACAAGCTCTGGAATTCGCATTTGGTCAAGCAGCGCGACGATGGTTCGGCGCTGATCTATATCGATCGTCACATCATCCACGAAGTGACCTCGCCACAAGCCTTTGAAGGCTTGCGTCTGGCTGGTCGCAAGCCATGGCGTATCGATGCCAACATTGCCACCCCGGACCACAACGTACCGACCACGCCTGAGCGCAAGGGCGGGATCGCAGCGATTGCCGACCAGGTTTCCCGTCTGCAAGTGCAGACCCTCGATGACAACTGTGATGAATACGGCATCGTCGAATTCAAGATGAATGACGTACGCCAAGGCATCGTCCATGTGATCGGCCCGGAGCAGGGCGCGACCTTGCCGGGCATGACCGTGGTATGCGGTGACTCCCACACCTCCACCCATGGTGCTTTCGGCGCCTTGGCCCATGGCATCGGCACTTCCGAGGTAGAGCACGTACTCGCCACCCAGTGCCTGGTGGCCAAGAAAATGAAGAATATGCTGGTGCGCGTGGAAGGCACCTTGCCGTTCGGCGTGACGGCCAAGGACATCGTCCTCGCGGTGATCGGCAAGATCGGCACCGCTGGCGGTAATGGCCATGCCATCGAATTTGCCGGCAGCGCAATTCGCGAGCTGTCCGTCGAAGGCCGCATGACCATCTGCAACATGTCCATCGAAGCCGGCGCTCGTGTAGGCCTGGTAGCCGCGGACGAAAAGACTGTGGAGTACGTCAAGGGTCGGCCCTTCGCGCCTAAAGGCGCGGAGTGGGACCTGGCTGTTGAAGCCTGGAAAGACCTGGTGTCCGACGCCGATGCCAAGTTCGATACCGTGGTCGAACTCGATGCCGCGCAGATCAAGCCGCAAGTCAGCTGGGGCACCTCGCCGGAAATGGTCCTTGCGGTAGATCAGCACGTCCCGGACCCGGCCAAGGAAATGGACCTGGTCAAGCGTGACTCCATCGTCCGTGCCTTGAAATACATGGGTTTGAGTGCCAACCAGGCAATTACCGACATTCAGTTGGATCGCGTGTTCATCGGCTCCTGCACCAACTCGCGGATCGAAGATCTGCGCGCTGCCGCGGTGATCGCCAAGGGCCGCAAGGTGGCTTCCACCATCAAGCAGGCGATCGTGGTGCCGGGCTCGGGCCTGGTCAAGGCTCAGGCCGAGTCGGAAGGCCTGGACAAGATCTTCCTCGAAGCCGGTTTCGAATGGCGTGAGCCGGGCTGCTCGATGTGCCTGGCGATGAACCCGGACCGCCTGGAGTCCGGTGAGCATTGCGCCTCCACGTCGAACCGCAACTTCGAAGGGCGCCAGGGTGCCGGTGGACGTACTCACCTGGTGAGCCCGGCCATGGCCGCCGCCGCCGCCGTCAACGGTCGTTTCGTCGACGTCCGTGAATTGATCTAAGGAGCGCAGCATGAAAGCTTTCACTCAGCACAATGGTTTGGTCGCGCCTTTGGATCGTGCCAACGTCGATACCGATCAGATCATCCCCAAGCAGTTCCTCAAGTCGATCAAGCGCACCGGCTTCGGTCCCAACCTGTTTGATGAATGGCGCTACCTTGATGTCGGCCAGCCTTATCAGGACAACTCCAAGCGCCCGTTGAACAAGGACTTCATCCTTAACGCCGAACGCTACCAGGGGGCCAGCGTATTGTTGGCACGGGAAAACTTTGGCTGCGGTTCCAGTCGTGAGCACGCACCCTGGGCGCTGGAAGAGTATGGTTTTCGCAGCATCATCGCGCCGAGCTATGCCGATATCTTCTTCAACAACAGTTTCAAGAACGGTTTGTTGCCGATCATCTTGAGCGACGCTGAAGTCGACGAATTGTTCCAGCAGGTCGAGGTTACGCCGGGCTACCAGTTGAGCATCGATCTTGCGGCGCAAACCGTGACTCGTCCTGACGGCAAGGTGCTGCAGTTCGAGATCGACGCCTTCCGTAAGCATTGCCTGCTCAATGGCCTCGATGATATCGGCCTGACCTTGCAGGACGGTGACGCCATCGCCGCCTTCGAGACCAAGCACCGGGCGAGCCAGCCCTGGTTGTTCCGCGACGCCTGAATGACTGTCCGCCAGCTCGCGGGCGCCTGCCGATCCAGGCAGGCACCGGCTGGCCGCCGAACGCCATTTCTCCCTGATAAAAAGGATTACAGCATGACCAGCAAGGCCCATAGCCAGGTGGTACAGACGCAATTTGGTGAGCAGGCCTCGGCCTATCTGAGCAGTGCAGTGCACGCTCAGGGCACCGAGTTCGCCCTGCTACAGGCTGAGGTTGCGGGCCGGGGCGACGCTCGGGTGCTGGACCTGGGTTGTGGCGCGGGGCATGTCAGCTTCCATGTCGCACCGCTGGTCAAGGAAGTGGTGGCGTACGATCTTTCGCAGCAGATGCTCGACGTGGTGGCCAGTGCAGCGGCCGAGCGCAAATTGGGTAATATCAGCACCCGGCACGGCGCCGCCGAGCACCTGCCATTCGCCGATGGTGAGTTCGATTTTGTGTTCAGTCGTTATTCGGCTCACCACTGGAGCGACCTGGGCCTGGCCCTGCGGGAAGTGCGCCGGGTGTTGAAACCGGGCGGTGTGGTGGCGTTCATTGATGTCTTGTCGCCGGGCAGCCCGTTGTTCGACACTTACCTGCAAAGCGTGGAAGTGCTGCGCGACACCAGTCATGTGCGCGATTATTCGGCGGGGGAGTGGCTGCGCCAGGTCAGCGAGGCCGGTTTGCATACGCGCAGTACCTCCCGTCAACGCCTGCGCCTGGAGTACAGCTCCTGGGTCGAGCGCATGCGTACGCCCGAGGTCATGCGTGCGGCCATCCGTGACTTGCAGCAGGCGATGGGCAATGAAGTGCGCGAATATTTCGAGATTGAGGCCGATGGTTCGTTCAGTACAGATGTACTGGTGCTGTGGGCCGAGCGATAGAATTTTTCCGGGTGTGCCTGCGGGCGCGCCGACAGAGTAAATGAGGAAAGCATGAGCAAGCAGATTCTGATTCTCCCAGGTGACGGTATTGGCCCGGAAATCATGGCCGAGGCGGTCAAGGTTCTGACTCTCGCCAACACCAAGTACAGCCTGGACTTCGAGCTGAGCCACGATGTGATTGGTGGCGCGGCCATCGATCGGCATGGTGTGCCATTGGCCGATGAAACCCTGGACCGTGCCCGGGCTGCCGACGCCGTGCTGCTGGGCGCCGTGGGTGGCCCGAAATGGGACAAGATCGAGCGCGATATTCGTCCTGAACGCGGCCTGCTGAAAATCCGTGCGCAATTGGGCCTGTTCGGCAACCTGCGTCCGGCGATTCTTTACCCGCAACTGGCCGATGCTTCGAGCCTGAAGCCAGAAATCGTTTCCGGTCTGGACATCCTCATCGTTCGCGAGCTGACCGGCGGCATCTACTTCGGCGCCCCCCGTGGCACCCGTGAGCTGGAAAATGGCGAGCGCCAGGCCTACGACACTCTGCCTTACAGTGAGAGCGAAATCCGCCGTATTGCCCGGGTCGGTTTCGACATGGCGCGGGTGCGTGGCAAGAAGCTCTGCTCGGTGGACAAGGCCAACGTCCTGGCTTCCAGCCAGCTGTGGCGCGAAGTGGTCGAGCAAGTGGCCAAGGACTACCCGGATGTCGAGCTGAGCCATATGTATGTCGACAACGCCGCCATGCAGCTGGTGCGTGCGCCGAAGCAGTTCGACGTGATCGTCACCGACAATCTGTTCGGCGACATTCTCTCCGATGAGGCCTCGATGCTGACCGGCTCCATCGGCATGCTGCCGTCGGCGTCTCTGGATGCCAACAACAAGGGCATGTACGAACCTTGCCACGGCTCGGCGCCGGACATTGCCGGGCAAGGCATTGCCAACCCGCTGGCGACCATTCTCTCGGTGTCGATGATGCTGCGTTACAGCTTCAACCTGAACGAGGCGGCGGACGCCATCGAACAGGCCGTGAGCCGGGTGCTGGATCAGGGCTTGCGCACCGGTGACATCTGGTCGGCAGGTTGCACCAAAGTCGGTACGCAGGAAATGGGCGATGCAGTAGTCGCCGCGCTGCGGAATCTGTAATCTTTCGGGCCCACTGCACAGACAGTGGCCCACTTTTGTATAGGTGTAGTTGCGATGAAACGTGTAGGTCTGATCGGTTGGCGCGGTATGGTCGGTTCCGTGCTCATGCAGCGGATGCTGGAAGAGCAGGACTTCGATCTTATTGAACCGGTGTTTTTCACCACTTCCAATGTGGGTGGCCAGGGGCCGTCGGTGGGCAAGGATATTGCTCCGCTGAAGGACGCCTACAGCATTGAAGAGTTGAAAACCCTCGACGTGATTCTGACCTGCCAGGGCGGCGACTACACCAGTGAAGTCTTCCCCAAGCTGCGCGAAGCCGGCTGGCAGGGTTACTGGATCGACGCGGCCTCCAGCCTGCGCATGCAGGATGATGCGGTGATCGTCCTGGACCCGGTGAACCGCCGGGTCATCGACCAGCAACTGGATGCCGGGACCAAGAACTACATCGGCGGCAACTGCACCGTCAGCCTGATGCTGATGGGCCTGGGTGGCCTGTTCGAAGCCGGCCTGGTGGAGTGGATGAGTGCCATGACCTACCAGGCAGCATCCGGCGCTGGCGCGCAGAACATGCGTGAACTGATCAAGCAGATGGGCGCTACCCACGCTGCGGTCGCTGATCAACTGGCCGATCCGGCCAGCGCCATCCTCGACATCGATCGCCGCGTGGCTGAAGCCATGCGCAGCGATGCCTACCCGACCGAAAACTTCGGCGTGCCACTGGCTGGCAGCCTGATTCCCTGGATCGACAAGGAGCTGCCCAACGGCCAGAGCCGTGAAGAGTGGAAGGCCCAGGCCGAGACCAACAAGATTCTCGGTCGCTTCAAGAGCCCGATCCCGGTGGACGGCATCTGCGTACGTATCGGCGCGATGCGCTGCCACAGCCAGGCGCTGACCATCAAGCTCAACAAAGACGTGCCTATTGCCGATATCGAAGGGCTGATCAGCCAGCACAACCCGTGGGTCAAGCTGGTGCCGAACCAGCGTGATATCAGCATGCAGGAGCTGAGCCCAACCAAGGTCACTGGCACCCTGAACGTCCCGGTGGGCCGTCTGCGCAAGCTGAACATGGGCTCGCAGTTCCTTGGTGCGTTCACCGTTGGCGACCAACTGTTGTGGGGTGCGGCCGAACCGCTGCGCCGCATGCTGCGGATCTTGCTGGAGCGTTGATCGCTTGAGCGTCTGAAAGAACCCGCACCTTGTACAAGGTGCGGGTTTTTTTATACCTGTTGCCGGCGTCGGGCTTGCCCGCGAATTGCCTCGTTACCCCGTGCCGGGTAAAGTGCCGCTCCCCCCGTTCCGCCTGAGGTAGCACCATGACCCCGTCCTTTGATATTGCCGTGATCGGTGCCACCGGTACTGTCGGCGAAACCCTGGTGCAGATTCTTGAAGAGCGTGATTTTCCAGTTGCCAACCTGCACCTGTTGGCCAGTAGCGAGTCGGCCGGTCACTCTGTGCCGTTTCGCGGCAAGAACGTCCGGGTCCGTGAAGTCGACGAGTTCGACTTCAGCAAGGTCCAGCTGGCGTTTTTCGCCGCGGGCCCGGCGGTAACCCTGAGCTTCGCGCCCCGCGCCAGCGCAGCCAACTGCGCAGTGATCGATCTTTCGGGAGCCTTGCCCTCGGCCCAGGCGCCGAATGTCGTGCCTGAAGCCAATGCCCAGGTACTGGCCGGCTTGAAAAGGCCGGTGCAACTGAGCAGCCCGAGTGCCTCGGCCACGGCGCTGGCGGTGGCGCTTGCGCCATTGCAGGGCTTGCTGGATATCCAACGGGTCAACCTGACCGCCAGCCTGGCGATTTCCAGCCAGGGCCGCGAAGCCGTCAGCGAGCTGGCCCGGCAGACCGCTGAGTTGCTGAATGTGCGTCCGCTGGAGCCGCGTTTCTTCGATCGCCAGGTGGCTTTCAATCTGCTGGCCCAAGTAGGTACGCCGGATGCCCAGGGCCATACCTTGCTGGAAAAACGCCTGGTCAGAGAGTTGCGCGAGGTATTGGAGCAGCCTTTATTAAAGATTTCTGTCACTTGCATTCAAGCGCCGGTGTTTTTTGGCGATAGCTATAGCGTGACTCTGCAGTCAGCGGGGGTGGTCGATTTGGCGGCGGTCAATGCGGCGTTGGAGGCGGCGCCTGGCCTGGAATTGGTGGAAGCGGGTGATTATCCGACCGCCGTGGGTGACGCTGTGGGCCAGGATGTAGTCTATGTGGGGCGGGTTCGTGGCGGGGTCGATGATCCGGCGGAGCTGAATCTGTGGTTGACCTCGGACAACGTCCGCAAAGGCGCGGCGTTGAACGCTGTGCAGTTGGCTGAATTGTTGATAAAAGACCTGCTGTAAAAGATACTTGGCAACAATTCGCAGAATGAATCTAGCTGGGCGCTATGCTTGGCAAGTTGCTGTAGGTGAGTGGCCGTCAGGTGCTCCCGGGGCATGCAGGAATTAATCGCGCGTGGTGGTCGTTCATGACCCTGCGCAGTGCCTTAATGGCAGCCGCTACAAAACCTTCTCGCTGGCCGAGGAACGTTCAAACAAAGGATGAGGCTATGGTTCAAGTTCGCAAACTGGTGTTAGCAATAGCGGCCGCCTCGGCGCTGTCCTCCGGTATGGCGCAGGCGCTTGGGCTTGGGGAGCTGACCCTGAAGTCGAGTCTGAACCAGCCTCTGGTAGCAGAAATCGAACTGCTTGATGTCAAGGACCTCACGGCTGCCGAAGTGGTGCCGAGCCTGGCTCCGGCAGACGAGTTCGCCAAGGCTGGCGTTGATCGCCAGGCTTTTCTCAATGACTTGAGCTTTACCCCTGTTCTGGTTCCTGGCGGCAAGAGTGTGCTGCGGGTGACCTCAAGCCAGCCGCTGTCGGAGCCGATGGTCAAGTTCCTGGTCCAGGTGATGTGGCCCAACGGCCGCCTGCTGCGCGACTACAGCGTGCTGTTGGATCCTTCGAAATTTTCCCCGCAAGCCGCTGCCGCTGCTGCTCAGGCTGCGCCGGTTAGTGGTCCGGCGGTGAATACCCCGACCACCGCTGCCAGCAAAGTGAGCAAGCCTGCGCAGTACACCACTGCGAAGCGTGACACGCTCTGGGAGATTGCCGCCAAGAACCGTAATGGTGCTTCGATCCAGCAGACGATGTTGGCGATCCAGGCGTTGAATCCGGATGCGTTCATCGATGGCAACATCAATCGGCTGAAGACTGGCAGGGTTTTGCGTCTGCCTGACGTAGTGCAAAGCACAGCGTTGCCGCAGCCCAAGGCGATTGCCGAAGTTGCTGCGCAGAATGCTGCCTGGCGTCAGGGGCGTCGTGGCGGCGCTCGTGGTCAGCAACAAGTGGATGCGACCCGGCGTGCCGGTGCTGACAAAGCGCCAAAACAGGTCAATACCAAGGACAGTCTGAGCCTGGTTTCTGCGGAGAACGGCAAGGCTCGTGGCAAGGGCGCCGCGGGAGACAGCAAGGCGCTGAACAACAAGCTGGCAGTGACTCAGGAAAGCCTGGACACGACCCGTCGTGACAACGCTGAGCTCAAAGAGCGCATGGCGGATCTGCAAAGCCAATTGGACAAGCTGCAGCGCCTGATCGAATTGAAGAACAACCAGTTGGCCAAACTGCAGGCCGATGGCACGAGTGCCACAGCGTCTGCAGCGGCGATGCCAGCGGAGCTGGTGGCCAAGCCTGAGGCGCCGGTTGCGGCTCCCGCGGCTCCGGTCAGCGAGCCGGCGGCCAGCCCGGCGCCGGAAGTTGTGGCTGCCAAGACTGACGAAGACAAGTACGGTGATCTGCTGACCAATCCGCTCCTGTTGGGGTTGGTGGGTGGTGGCTCGGTATTGGTCCTGCTGCTGTTTTTGCTCTTGCTGGCCCGTCGCCGCAAGGCTCGGCAGGAAGCGGAAAAGCATTTGCGCATGGCTCGGGCGCTGTCGGAGGAAAGTGATTTCACCGAGGAAATGGACCTGCCGGAAGCTAGTTTCGAAGGTCTTGAGGTTCCGCCGCCAAGCGTCAAACTCGCTCCAGCTCCAGCTCCAGCTCCAGCTCCAGCTCCAGCTCCAGCTCCAGCACCGGCTCCGGTGGTTGTGCCAGTGCCTGCAGCTCCGGTTGAGCGAGCGGCCGATGTACTGGGCCAGGCTCAGAACCACATCGACGGCGGCCGCCTGAATCAGGCTGCGGCCCTTCTTGAGGAAGGGATCAAGCTGGAGCCTCAGCGCAGCGATCTGCGTCTCAAGCTGATGGAGGTTTACGCGCACCAGGGTGATCGCAGTGCCTTTGTTGCCCAGGAGCGGCAGTTGGTGGCCAATGGCGATAACCATGCCCAGGTCGAGCAGCTGAAAAGCCGCTTCCCGGCGATGGTCGCGGTAGCGGCGGTAGCGGGCCTGGCGACGGCGGCGGTGGCCGCTGAGATGGATGCCCAGTACGTCAAGGAGCTGCTGCTGGATGAGCCGGAAACTTCGGAGCCAGTTGCACCTGTGGAAGGCCTGGATGCGGATTTCGATCTGAGCCTGGATGATCTGGAGGCTGCCTCACCGGCGGTGCTGACGGCCGAGCCTGAAGCAGAGCTTGAAGATTTTCCGCTGGATGATGACCTGAGCTTCGGCTCGGTGTTGGAGCAGCAGGTGGCGCCAGAGGAAAGCCTGGACGATCTGGGTGATTTCGACCTGGACCTGGGGGCTGACCTGCCGGTGGCGGCTGCGAGCGATGACGATTTCCTGCTGAGCCTCGACGACGATCTCAAGGACTTGCCGGTTGGCGATGTGCCGACCGTTACCGAAGCGGCCTTGGATGACCTGGACCTGTCGGCGGATTTCGATCTGTCCCTGGCTGACGAGATGGATGCTGCGGCAGAGCCCAAGGATGCCTTCGCTTCCGAGTTGGATGATGTTAACGCCGAACTCGATCGCCTGGCCCAGAGCCTTGACCAGCCGGAGCCAGCGGCGCCGACTTTCACCGCTGAAGATGCTGCTGCGTCCCCTGAGGAGGCCGACTTCGACTTCCTCTCCGGTAGTGATGAGGTGGCCACCAAGCTCGATCTGGCCCAGGCCTATATCGATATGGGTGACAGCGATGGCGCGCGGGACATCCTCGGTGAAGTGTTGAGTGAAGGTAGCGACGGGCAGAAGAACGAAGCTCAAGAGATGCTTACACGTCTGGCCTGAGGCGACTCGGTCGCTTGAACGGAACGGCAGCCGATGAGGCTGCCGTTTTTGTTTCTGCAGGTTTTGGCGCTGTTCAGACCAGCAGGTCTTCGTAAAAGGCGCCGAAAGGGCGGGTAG
>NZ_JAAARL010000031.1:0-63395 GCF_009908205.1 Pseudomonas sp. Fl5BN2
GAAATGCCATCGTAGGCGCTGGCTTGCCAGCGAAGGCGCCCGCAAGGGCGGCACAAGGCCCGAAGGCCTCTTCGCCGGCAAGCCGGCTCCTACGCAAATGGCTCTGTAGGCGCTGGCTTGCCGGCGAAAGCGTCGTCATGGACGGCGCAGGTTACGCAGTGGCGTAGCGGGGAGGGGGCTCAGGCCTTGGCCGCCAGCTCTTCCAGGTGGTCCATGATGTCTGCCGGCTTGAGCACCAGCACGTCGCTGTCCAGGGAATCAAGCACCACTTCGGCGGTGTTGCCGATCAAGGCCCCCGAGAACCCGGTTCGTGCCACGGTGCCGATGATTGTCAGTACCGCCCCCAGCTTGTGCGCCAGGTGTGGAATCAATACGTCTGCCGGGCCCTCCTCGATGTGCAGGTGCTGGTCGTCGATGTCGAACTCGGCCTGGAAGGTCTGGCACTGCTCGCGGTAACGCGCCTCGATGGTTTCCTTGAGCTGAAATACCGGATCGGCCGCCGACAGCATCGGTGATGGATGGGCACTGATCACATGCAGCTGGGCCTTGGCCAGGCTGGCGATGTCGAAGCCATAGTCGACGATGCTGGCGTGCAGGGCCCGATGTTCGCCGTCCATGTTGCCGACGTCGATCGCTGCCATGACCACACCGCCGGCCCAGGGCGTGGCAGTCTTGACCAGCAGCACCGGGGTCGGGCAGTAGCGCAGCAGTTTCCAGTCCGCCGGAGTCAGCAGGGCCTTTTTCAGCGGGGTGTCGGGCAGGTGTTGCTTGATCACCAGGCCGCAGCCTTCGGCTTGCTGCACCTCGATGATGGTTTCGTGCAGGCTCTCGTTCCAGGCCTGTTCGGTGGTCACGCTGTAGCCTTCGCCGCTCAGGCTGCTCTTGAGGACGCTGAGCAGCGCCGAGTGTTCGTGCTTCTTGTCGCAGACCAGCAGGTGCAGATGGGCCTGGGTGACCCCGGCAATCAGCTTGGCGCGCTTGAGGGCGAGACTTTCGCCAGGCGTGGGATCGATGACCACCAGGATGCTGCGGATACTTTGCATGATCGGGATCTCCAGGAAAGGATGAACGGCTACCGTGCACAACTATAGTTGCTCGCGCCCAGAGCGGATGTTGATGCATATCAAGCGCGGCGGCTGGTGGTCTGCGGCATGGCCGGTATAATCGCCAGCCTTTTCGCTGTGAAGCCTTCTTGTCTCGTGAGCCTCATGTTATCGATCACTGATAGTGCCGCCATCCAGCTCCCGGCTGTGGTGGATTGCTCGGAAATACCCCGATGAACTTTCCGGAAATTAATGACTTTCTTGGCTGCCAGACCCCCGACGCCTGGGTCCAGGCCGCCCTGGCCGACCAGGAAACCCTGCTGATCGACCACAAGAACTGCGAGTTCAAGGCCGCCAGCACCGCCTTGAGCCTGATCGCCAAGTACCACTCCCATGTCGACCTGATCAACATGATGTCGCGCCTGGCCCGGGAAGAGCTGGTGCACCACGAACAGGTCATGCGCCTGATGAAGAAGCGCAAGGTCGAGCTACGCCAGCTGCACGCCGGGCGCTACGCCTCGGGCCTGCGCAAGGTGGTGCGCAGCCACGAGCCGGTGAAACTGGTGGATACCCTGGTGGTGGGCGCCTTTATCGAAGCCCGCAGCTGTGAGCGCTTCGAAGCCCTGGTGCCGCACCTGGATGAGGAGCTGGGCAAGTTCTACTTCGGCCTGCTGAAAAGCGAGGCCCGCCATTACCAGGGTTATCTGAAGCTGGCTTATCAATACGGTGACGCCAAGGACATTGCCCAGGTGATCGACAAGGTAAGAGCCGCGGAACAGGAACTGATCGAGTCGCCGGATCAGGAATTCCGCTTCCACAGTGGCGTGCCGGCCTGGTAAACACGCGGCCCCTGTGTAAAAGCAGGGGCAAATTGTTAAAAACTCTTAAAAAAATGAAACTTCGCGCAAAAACCACTCCAGACCCCCGGTTTTGTGGCGGACGTTAGCCTTTCTTTAATCCTTTGCCGCCTATAATGCGCGCACTCAAATCGTGCGTTCACAGACTGGTATTTATGGATAACCTGGGTCTTGGCAAAGTGCTGCTGGTGGAAGATGACGAGAAGCTCGCTGGGCTGATCGCGCATTTCCTGTCCCAGCATGGCTTTGAAGTGCTGACGGTCCACCGTGGTGATGTGGCCCTCGCGGCGTTTCTCGAATTCAAACCGAAACTGGTGGTGCTCGACCTGATGTTGCCAGGGCAGAGCGGCCTGCACGTGTGCCGGGAAATCCGCGCGGTGTCCGATACCCCCATCGTCATCCTCACGGCCAAGGAAGACGACCTCGATCATATCCTCGGCCTGGAGTCCGGCGCGGACGACTATGTGATCAAGCCGATCAAGCCGGCGGTGCTGCTGGCGCGCCTGCGGGCCTTGCAACGGCGCCAGGTGCCGGAGGCGACGACCCCGCGCGGGGCCCTGGAATTTGGTGTGCTGAGCATCGATCGCAGCAGTCGCGAGGTGCGCCTCTCCGGCGAGCCGATCGAGCTGACCACCATGGAGTTCGAACTGCTCTGGCTGCTGGCCAGCGCGGCGGGCAAGACCCTGTCCCGTGACGACATTCTCAACCGCATGCGCGGCATCGAGTTTGATGGTCTCAACCGCAGTGTCGACGTCTACATCAGCAAGCTGCGCAACAAGCTCAAGGACAATCCGCGTGAGCCGGTCTGCATCAAGACGGTGTGGGGCAAGGGCTATCTGTTCAATCCGTTTGGCTGGGAGGTTTGAATGCTGCGGCTATTTCTCGGCTTGTACCTGTTCCTGGCCCTGGGTTTCGCCGGGGCCATGACGGCGGTGCAGCACATCTTCATGCACTATCTGGCAGCCGACCTGATCGAGTCTTACAACCGCGATGCGGTGCGTGGGCCGGCCTACAGCCTGGGCGAACAGTTGCGGCCTTTCGACGAGGCCGGGCGCAAGCACCAGTTGGAGCTGCTCAAGCCCCATTACGGGTTGTTGCTCAAACTGGTGAAGGCCGATGAACTGGGCCTCACCGAGCGTGAGCAAGCCCTGCTGGGCTCCAACCAACTGGTGGTCCGCGAAGAGTTCACCGAGTTCATTTCCAGCATCGACGGCGGCTCGCAGCTGCTGAGCATCAAGCTGCCGGAAGACCCGCCTCTGACCCTGCTCTACAACATTGCCGCCTATGCCTTGCTCGGGGCGCTGGTGGGCATCGTCCTGTACTTCTGGGTCCGGCCGCACTGGCGTGACCTGGAGCGCCTGCGCCTGGCGGCCGAGCGGTTTGGCGACAATGACCTGAGCACCCGGCTGCATCTTTCGCGACGTTCCAATATCCGCGACCTGGCCCAGCACTTCAATCGCATGGCGGCGCGTATCGAGGGGCTGATCGCCAATCAGCGCGAGCTGACCAACGCGGTGTCCCACGAGTTGCGCACGCCGATCGCGCGCCTGTCCTTTGAACTCGACCAACTCCAGCAGCAACCGGACCCTGAGGAAAATCGCGAACTGATCGCCGACATGTACGCCGACCTTGGCGAACTGGAGGAAATGGTTTCCGAGCTGCTGAGCTACGCCAGCCTGGAGCACGGTGCGGCGACGATCAATCGGGAAAACATCCAGGCCCAGAGCTGGCTCGACAGTGTGGTCGGCAGCGTTACTCTGGAGGCCGAGGCGGCCGGGGTGCAGTTGTTGATACGTTCCTGCCAGGTGGAGTACGTGCGTATCGAGCCGCGCTTCATGGCCCGGGCGGTGATCAACCTGTTGCGCAACGCCATTCGTTACGCTGACCGGCGGGTGGAGGTGTCCCTGGTCCGCCTGGAGCACGGCTACGAAGTGCGGGTCAACGATGACGGCCCGGGCGTGCCGGTGGACGGACGGGAAAAGGTCTTTGAACCCTTCTCCCGCCTCGATGCCAGCCGCGACCGTCGTACCGGCGGCTTCGGCCTGGGCCTGGCGCTGGTACGGCGCGTATCGCAATGGCATGGGGGCAAGGTTGAAGTGGTGGATTCGGAGTGGGGCGGGGCCTCGTTCCGCATGACTTGGGCCCATGTCGATTGAGTTCGACCAAGCCCTTGTAGCGGCTGGCGGACCTGCGATCGAACGCCCAGTGGACGCAGGTCCGCTGGGCGTCGAAGTGCCAGCCGGCCAGGGCCTGGCCGCTGGGCAAGCCGGCCCATGATCACGGGCCGGTTCATTGACACCTTAGAAGCTGTACTCGATCTGCGTGCCGATGCTGGTCTGCATGCGCCGATCGACGATCGGGCTGTCACCGGCTTCCTTGCTCAGGTATTTCATCGACAGCAGGGTCGACAGCTTGGTCTGCTCGTTGAGGGGCAGGGTCCACGCCAGGTCGGCGCCACTGCTGACTCGTCCGCCCTTGGCGCGGTAGGTGCTGAAGCGGCTGTTGGCTGCCTGGGTGTCACTCACGCCATACCAGGTCTGCAGGTAGTCGGCGTTGCCAAACAGGCTGTTGACGCTGACGTCGAGGCTGCCGAAACCGCCCTCATACAGCTGGGTGCCAATGCTCAGCTCCAACTGGCTATAGGCCGAACCGGTGTCGCGGCGATCATTCTTCTTCATTGCGTGGGTCAGCGTGGCTCCCAGTTCGAAGGGGCCCAGGTCGTAGCCCAAATGTGCACCGAACTGTGCCCGGGACTTGATCTCACCCATGCCCTTGAGCCGCTTGGAGCCTTGGCCCATATGATTCTTGTCGCGCCGCTCCTCGCTTGCGCCAACCCAGGTACTGAACGACAAGTCACCCCATTCGCTACCCCAGCCCAAGCCCTGGTCCGTGTTGAGGAAAATGCCGTAGGGGCTGACGATCTCGCCGCCGAGCAGTGGTGCCACGGTGCGCTCGTCGCTGCCGCTGTAGCGTGGAACGCTGGCGACGCCGGCGTGCACGCCATATTTCCAGTCTTCGGCATGCAGCGGGGCGGACGCTGTGGTCAAGCCGATAGTGCTGACCCAAAGGGCCGCGGCAGTGGTGGAGCGTTTCAGGGTTTTCATCCCGGTTTAGAACCTCAGGTAGTGGTTGTTGTAGGTGCGTTTGAATGAGTAGCCGAGGACGTTGACCCCGTTGATCTGGCGGCGCACGGTGTCGCCCAGGCCTGGACCATGGCCGGCGATCACCGCGTGTGCGTTGTCCACTGGCGCCAGGATGTAGTCGGTGAGGGGACGGCCCTCATGCAGGCTGCGGATCATCAGGAAACCGTCTTCAAGGGTGATGCTGACGCCATTCATGGGGGCATTGGCCTGGCCTTCGTTGAGGGTCTGGTAGGTACCCACCGTGGCCAGCCAGTTGTCGGGCAGGGGCACCGGATCGATGCGTTCTCCTACCGCCAACAGCTGGCCATGACTCCTGGCGGTGAACACCCGGTGACCCTGGACGCTCATGACGTCCAGCTGCACCCGGCCCAGGTCGCCCAGGTCCTGCAGCCAGAGCCCGAGGAATTTCTTCTGTGCCCGCAGCCAGCCGTATTCGTCGCGCAGCAGTTCAAAGCGGGTGCCGGCCAGTTCGCCGAACAGGTGCTGGTCCTGGTCGCGGATCCGCAACACGCCCCAGGCTGTGGCATAGAAGCCGGCCAGGTGTTGGCGATCCGCGGCTTCCGGTACTCGACGCCGCTGGATCGGTGGGGGCGCTGCCTGAGCGGTGCTCGGTTGATCCTCGTCGGCAGTGCCGTGAGCCTGCAGCAGCATGCGCAGGACCTGATTCACCAGGGGCTGGGCGAGGGCTTCGCCGCTGCTGGAGTTGCTCATTACGATCACCGCCAGTTGCTGCTCCGGGAGCACGCTGATCTGCGCATGAAAGTCGCCGCTCACTCCGCCGTGCTGCCAGGTGCGAATGCCTGGGCGCACCCACTCATCGCCGCAGGGTGAAAGGAACCAGCCCAGGCCCACCTGGCAATCGAAATCCAGCGGATTGCCGGTGTTCTGCGGGCGCACCATTTCGTTGATCGAAGCCGCCGACAACAGCTGGTGATTCTTGTAGTGGCCCTGGGCGAAGAGCATCCGCACGTAGCGACTCAGGTCCCGGGGGCTGCTCCACAAGCCGTTGGCGGAGAGGTCGCGGACCAGGGTGTCGTTGCTGCGGGTGCCGTTTGCATAACCCTGGGCGCGATTGGGTTGGGCATGGCTGTCACCGCTGAAGCTCGACTGGCCCATGCCCAGTGGACGCAGCAGGGTTTTTTGCAGTTGCCGTTCGAGGTCCAGGCCGCTGCAGCGCTCGATCGCCGCGCCCAGCAGCGCGTAGCCCAGATTGGAATAGGCGGTCTGGGTGCCCGGGGCGTTGCTCAGCCAGAGGCCGCTGAGCTTTCTCGGCAACTCGCCGAGGGCCGGGGGCGTGTGCAGTTCGCGCAGGTATTCGGCGGGCATCCCGGCCTGGTGGCTGAGCAGGCGACGCAGGGTCACCGCCTGGTCGGCGGCACTCTGCTCCTCGTGAAAGCGTGAGCGGACGTAGAACTCCTTGAGGGTGTCCTGCAGGGGCGCATCGAGTTGCAAGCGGCCTTGTTCAATCAGCTGCATGACTGCGGTGGCGGTCAGCAACTGGGACAGGGCGCCGGCACGAAAGGCGGTGTTCTCGGTGACTTGCACGCCCCGGGCCTGGTCGGCAAAACCAAAGCCCCGAGCCCAGATCAGTTCCTGGCCATCCACCAGGGCGATCGACAGGCCCGGTACCTGATGCCTGGCCATCTCCTGGGGGATGTACTGCTTCAGGTAGCGAATGATGCTGGCGTAGTCGCCAGGCTCGATAGGCGGCGCTAAAGCGGGCTGCTGATTGCAGCCCAGGCTACCCAGCAGAATGCCTAGCAACGGCAGGCCGAGAAGTTTGGCAGACATGCAACACCCGAGCGGAAATTTGATGTGCGCATGCTAGGGAAGGGGGGCTGGTCAGTCTTTGGCAGCTTTGTCTGGAAACTGTCAAAGAGTGTTAAGACCGCCGGCTCAGACATCCGCTGCCTTTCATGGGGGGCGCTGCAGGATGTTGCCGCCGAGCGTCATGAGCCCGTGTACGGCAATGAAATTTTCACAATCGACGGGCTAAGCTGCGCGCCTCTTTGGGGAGTAACCTGCCACCGCCTGCTGCGGTGGAGCCCGTATCAACACACTCGGCAACCTGCCGTGGTGCGGGCGCCGTTTCGGTTGGTGAGACCATCGACATACCTGTGCTGAAGTCGGGCGCGTGGGTATGTCGTGGACTCAAGCCCGACCGGAAGACCCAAGATGAACCCTGCCTCGATCATTTTCCTCGCCTTCGCCATGTCCACCGATGCCTTTGCCGCCGCGGTAGGCAAGGGTTCGGCCATGCTTAAGCCACGCCTGCTGGAAGCCTTGCGCATCGGCCTGATCTTCGGCGTCATTGAAGCCATCACCCCGGTGGTCGGCTGGTTCATCGGCCAGGCCGCGACGCAGTGGGTGGCCAACTGGGACCACTGGATCGCCTTCAGCCTGCTGCTGTTGCTGGGCCTGCACATGATCTACAACGGCACACAGCTGCAAACCGAAACCGAGGAAGAAAAGCCCCGCCAGCATGGTTTCTGGGTGCTGGCAGTCACCGGTTTCGCTACCAGCATCGATGCCTTGGCGGTAGGCGTGGGCCTGGCTTTCGTCGACGTCAACATCTGGGTCGCGGCCAGCGCTATCGGCCTGGCCACCATGACCATGGTCACTCTCGGCGTCATGCTGGGCCGGGCCATAGGTACGGTGATGGGGCAGCGTGCGGAAATATTGGGTGGCGTGGTGTTGATCATTGTCGGCTCCGGCATTCTCTACGAGCACTTGTCGGCGCTGGCTTGACTCTGTAGTTACTACAGGGTTTTTACTGGCGATCACAGTCTAGTGGAGTGATCGACATGAGCTTTTTCGGACGGTTGTTGGCAGGGCATCACGGTGGTGGGCACGGCGGCGGGCACGACGGTTCTCGGGGCGGGCATCCGGGCTCTGGGCATTCGACAGGGGCCGGCAGCCCTTGCCCGCAATGCCGGGCGTTGAACCCTGCGTCCGCGCGTTTCTGCCAGCAATGTGCAGCATCGCTGGTGCCGGCCGGTTGCGCTCAATGCGGTGCGACATTGGCGGCGGGCGCGCGATTTTGTGGGCAATGCGGCCGCGCCTCGAACTGAGGCGCGGTGCGGGCGGGAGGTTACAACTCCAGGCTGTGAATCACCTGGGTGGCATCGTCGGGGTCGATGGCACTGCGCATGCCGAGGGTTTTCGCCAGCCGGCGCATGCTGTAGTTGGAAGCCGCATCCACCGAATACATCTGCTTGAAACCATTGTTTCGGGCCTCGTCGATCAGGTGCTGCATCAGCAGTGCGCCGAGGCCCTTGCCTTGCCACTCATCGGCGATGGTCACGGCGAATTCGCAGCGCCAGGGTTGATCGTCGAGTTGCGCGTAGCGGCTGATACCGACTTCGCGCAGGTCACCGTTGTCATGGACCAGGGCCACGTAGGCCATCCGTTGTGGGGTGCCAACGTCCATCAACTGATCCAGCAACTGGTCGCCCACCTCCTTGATTTCACCGAGGAAGCGCTGGTGCCGGGTGACGGGGGAGAGGTTTTCGATAAAGGCCTTTTCCCGCTCGCGGTCCTGAGGCCGGAGCGGACGGATCAGTACATGGCTGCCGTCGCTCAAGGCGTCGATCCAGTATTGGCCTTGTTGTGCCGGGAACGGCGGGGGGGCGAGAACATCGAGAGCGCTGTTGGGCATGATCAAGTCTCCGGAAAACCAAAGGGCGAGCAATTACCTAGAGCTTTACTCCGCTGCGGGGCCGGGCGCTTGACCGGCATCAATGTCTGTCACTGTCCCGGGCCTGATAGCGATCATCGGTCGCAGGCTGATCAGCGGCGTAACTGCCTTGGCGCGTGGGCGGCAGGGGCCTGGCACGGAAACCGGCAACGGCGCTGAAGCCCCTTTGCCTACCGTTGCAGGTCCAGGCGCGCATGCCATTGGGCGATGGATTCCTCGGGGTAGTGCGCGAACTGCAAGTCATGTGGCTGCCAGTCGATCTCCACCCAGGGCGCCATGGAGTCGAGCATCAGATGGGTGTGTTCCGGCGGCACCGGCAACGGGGTGTCGATAGCCGAAGCGAAGGGAGGGATCAACTCCGGCCATTGCGGACTGAACAGCCACAGCCCGGAGCCGCAACGGCTGCAGAAATGGCGCTCGGCGCTGCTGCGTCGGGCCTGGCTGGCCCCGGGTTCCTTGATCAACGCCTGGTAGACGCTGATGTGCTGGCGGCCCCGGACCTTCAGGCTGGCCATATCACCCCCGAGGTTGATGGCATCGCCCTGGGTCTTGCGGCAGATCGAGCAGTAGCAGCGTTGATAGGGGGAGGGGGGCGCTGTCCAGGTTGAAGCTGACGGCGCCGCAGTGACAGGAACCTTCGAGTTGCATGGGGACCTCAAGGAACAGACCGGGAACCTGCCCAAGACTAGCCGCAGGCGGTGCGGCATGGATGCAGGCCAGGTTGTTGCCGTGGCCAAAACCGTGCAGGCATTTGGCTATTTACCCTAGTGCCTAATGGTCTTTTCACGGGTGTTTGCCCGCGTAAGCGCTGATCTACGCTCTGAATCAGGAAAAACAGGAGGCAGGACATGGACCGTCAGACTGGTAAGCACCCTATCCCTCGGCAGTTGATTCTCGGCGTGCTCGGGAGTGGCATGGTCCTGCTGGGGGCGATCTCCCAGGCCGCCCCGATGAGCATCACCGTCTCGCCCAAGGTGCCTGCCGATATTCCCGGAGGCGCGCCCCAGGCCTCGTTGGCGCAGGCCGCGGCCTTCGCCTGGCAAGAGTTCATTGCCCTCAATTGGCCAGCCCAGGCAGGGCAGCGTGATGTGGCCGATACCCGGCAGTTGTTCGGGAGCCAGACCGGCCCCCTGGTGTGGCAGACCTACCGCAGCAAGGTGGAGATTTTCCCGGGCAATGGCAACGCCAATATCGGACCGCCTGGCTATCCGGGGTCCGGGGCGGCCAGCAGTTATGGTTACAACTTTCCCCCGACCTACAATTACGCGATCAAGGTTCCGGCCTGTTCCGGCCAGGCCCCGGTGCGCCAGCCGGCCTGGGTCAACCTCGACGAAACCACCCAGATCGGCCTCGACCAGATGTTCGCCGGGGCATCGCCTTCGACCCCCGTCGGCGGCAACTCCCAACCCCAGCTGGTGCGTTTCCTGGCCAAGGCCAACCAGGTGCAATACGCCTACGTGGCTGCCAATCAGTACTGGTACGCCAACTCCTCGCTGCGCCAGGCCGCAAACGCTTTCAACACGGCGGTCAAGCAAAAGCCGCCGGTGTTCCCCAGCGGCCCGCGGGTCAACTTTCCCAACGGCACCATCGAGGTCAAGTCTGCCTGGCGCAAGCTGGGCCCCGGGGAGAATCCGTCACGATTCCATGTGCAGACCGTGCGTTTCTATGAGCGGCAGAAGGCGCCGAACAGCGGCATCTGCTATTTCGAGGATCAGTGGGCCATGGTCGCGCTGCATATCATCCAGAAGACCCCCAGCGCCCCGAGTTTTATCTACGCCACCTTCGAGCAGGCCGACAACATCTTGCTGGCCAACGGCCGGGCGGTGGAAGATCAGGACGGCAACATCGTCAACCGGCCCTCGACGCCCGATCCCACCACGCCCAAGTTGAATTACCAGGACGCGATACCTACGCCCCAACAGCCCAATCTGCCGTTGGTCAAAGCCAGCGGTGGTTTTTGCAAGCCTGGAAAACAACTGTATTTCCAGGAGCAGAACAAGCCCGGGCTACCGTCTGGCGGCCCGATCTGTGTCAACCAGCGCTATGAGCCGATTACCTCGGCCGTGGTACAGGTCAATCAGGCCGCGCACCGGGCGATAGAGGAGTACAGCCAGGCTCGCAAGATCCAGAACTCCCCCTGGTTGTACTACAAACTGGTCTCGGTCCAGGCCCAGCCGTTCGATACCACTCAGATATCCCAGACCGATATCAGCCATGGCCGAGGGGTTTACTACCAGGCCAATATCATGGTGGAAACCGACTACACCCTGCAGCAGTTCAGGGGCCGGATTGCCGCCAGCGGCGCGCCGACTTCCTTCCCGACGGCAGGAGCACCGCCGCCACCGAACGTGTTCTCCAAGCGCACCAGTAGCTCCGCGGTGCAGGGGGTGAACATGGGCGGCTGCATGGGCTGCCATGGCAACGCCCAGGTCGCCGGCTACGACTTCAGTTTCATCCTGCAAGGCGGGAATGTCCGGTCGCCCGAGGCCGCAGGTGCCGAGTCGGCGGCGGCAGCCAGCGTGCAATATCTGCAGTTGTTCAATCCGCATATCGAAGGGGAATAAGCATGGCGCTCACCAGTTTCAAGGATGTGCAAAACCTTCTCGACAGCTACGTCGCGCAGAACAACCTGCCCATATCGGGGGCCCCCCATGGCGCCTTCTGGCAGACCACGTATCAGGCCTTCGTGACGGGCAGCGTGCCGGGGGTACAGGACCCGAACACGGGGTTGGCGCTACCGATCCTGAGCAAGGGTGACGGCGCCCACTCGAACCTCATCTATGCCTTGAGTGGTACGGCGGGCACCCTCTGGGGGCCGGAAGGAGCGATCGGCCCGATGCCTCCCGGTGGCCCTTCCATGCCTCAGGCACAGATAGACGAGCTCAGCGCCTGGATCAGCAACGGCTGCCCGCAGTAAGCCATCGACCCTGACCGCTGCCGCCATGCCCCGGGGTACCAGGCCCTGGGGTTTTGCCGCGTCTGAGGCCGGCCAGTGCCGGGCCGGCTTCACTCGTCAACCTGGCTCGGGACCGGTTCCACCGCCGTCGGCATCAGCGTCGCGATCAGCGCCCGCACGGTGCCGGGCAGGGCCTCCAGTTCGCGCACGATGATGCTGCGCTCGCGGATGGCCCAGGGCTCATCGAGTTTCACCGTCACCAGCTGCATGGTCCGGCTGTGCCGCAGCGCAGCGGATTCGGGAATGATGCCGATGCCGACTCCGGCCTCGACCATGCGGCAGATCGCCTCGAAGCTCGACACCTGAATGCGCAGCGACAGTTGCTTGCCCAGGCGCTCCACGTGCTCGCGCAGAAAACTCAGCAAGGTGCTGCCTTCATGCAGGCCGATGTGCTGGTAGGCCAGGGTCTGTTCCAGGGTCAGCGCCGCCGCGCCGGCCAGCGGGTGGTCCACCGGCACCATCAGCACCAGGCGGTCGGTGCTGAAGTGCAGTACTTGCAGGCCGGCGGCTGCCACCGGGCCGGCGATGATGCCCATGTCCGAGGTGCCGTCCAGCACCCCACGGACGATGTCCCGGGACAGGCGCTCCTGCAGGTCCACCGTGACCCCCGGGCGCTTGGAGAGAAAACCCGCGAGTATTTCCGGAAGGAATTCGGTGACCGCCGTGGTGTTGGCGAAGATGCGGATATGCCCGGTGGCGTCACCGCCGTATTGGGTGAATTCGCTTTTCAGGTAATCCACTTGGCGCATGATCAGGCGCGCGTGCTGCAGCAGGCGTTCGCCGGCCGGAGTGACTTCCACGCCGCGGCTGTCGCGGTACAGCAGGCGGGTTTCAAGCTGGCCTTCCAGGGCCTTGATCCGTGCACTGGCGGCGGCCGGGGAGAGGAAGGCGCGGCGTGCGCCCTGGGTCAGGCTGGGGGATTCGGCAATATGGATAAACAGGCGGAGGTCCGCCAGATCGAAATGCATGTCCGGGCTCCTATGGGCGCAAGGCGTTCAGCATAAGCGAACGCCGGTTTATAAAAATGCAAATTCTCGATACGCACCGGCCCCTTGCATGATGGCCGCCATCACCTTTGCGTATCAGGATCCTGCCTCTATGAGTGCCATCGACCCCCGCACCTGGATTGGCCGCAGCCAGCGGATTGACGACCACCTCAGCCACAACCTGTTGGCGCGCATCGCCGCGACCCTGGGCCAGGAAACGCCTGCCCCGGGCCAAGCCTTGCCGCCCCTGTGGCACTGGTGCTTTTTCCAGCAGCCGCAGGCTGAGTCGGCCTTGGGCAGCGATGGTCACCCGGCCCGGGGCGGCTTCCTGCCGCCCGCGGACAGGCGCAACCGGATGTGGGCCGGTGGCCGCCTGGAATTCCATGAGCCGCTGCGGGCCGGCGCCGAGGCCAGTTGCCTGAGCACCATTACCCAGGTCCAGGAGAAGGCCGGGCGCACCGGCAGGCTGCTGTTCGTGACCTTGTGTCATGAGTATTTCCAGGACGGCCGATTGGCACTGCGTGAAGAGCAGGACATCGTCTACCGCGAACCGACTCCGCCCAAGCAGGACAGTGGCGAGGCGCTGATCCAGGGCGACTGGCAGGAGTCGCTGGTGCCGAGTCCAACCCTGCTGTTTCGCTACAGCGCCGTGACCTTCAACGGCCACCGCATTCATTACGACTATCCCTATGTCACCGCCACCGAGGGTTACTCCGGGTTGGTGGTGCACGGCCCGCTGATCGCCACCTTGAGCCTGGGGGCTTTCTGCCGGGCCAATCCCCGGGCGCGCCTGCGCACGTTCGCCTACCGCGGCCTGCGCCCGCTGATCGCCCCACAGCCCTTTGTCGTCGGCGGACGCCTCGGCGCTCCCGGCCACGCTGAACTGTGGGCCGGCAACGAGACTGGGCTGGCCCAGCGCGGCGCCGTGCAATTCGACTGAATTCCAACAATAACCCCAGGCGGAGAGCCTATTGATGCCCCCCCATGACACTGAAGCACTCAATGCCATACGTGAAGGCGTGCGCGCGCTGTGCGCCGAGTTCGATGCCGCCTACTGGCGCGGCATCGACGAACGCAAGGGTTTCCCGGAGGCCTTCGTCAAGGCGCTGACCGCGGCCGGCTGGCTGTCGGCAATGATCCCGCTGGAGTACGGTGGCTCCGGCCTGGGCCTGGCTGAGGCGTCGGTGATCCTGGAGGAGGTCAACCGTTGCGGTGGCAATTCCGGCACCGTCCACGGGCAGATGTACAACCTGTTCACCCTGCTGCGCCATGGCAGCGACGCGCAGAAAAGCTACTACCTGCCGAAACTCGCCAGTGGCGAACTGCGCCTGCAATCGATGGGCGTGACTGAGCCCAGCACCGGCACCGACACCACCAAGATCAAGACCACCGCACACAAGCGCGGCGACAAGTACGTGATCAACGGCCAGAAGGTGTGGATCTCCCGGGTCCAGCATTCCGACCTGATGATCCTCCTGGCCCGTACCACGCCGCTGGCCGAGGTCAAGAAGAAGTCCGAGGGCATGTCGATCTTCCTGGTGGACCTGCGTGACGCCATCGGCAACGGCCTGACCGTGCAACCGATTGCCAACATGGTCAATCACGAGACCAACGAGTTGTTCTTCGACAACCTGGAGCTGCCTGCCGCCAGCTTGATCGGCGAGCAGGGGCAGGGCTTCAAGTACATCCTCGACGGCCTCAATGCCGAGCGCACGCTGATCGCCGCCGAGTGCATCGGCGACGGTCGCTGGTTCATTGAAAAGGCCAGCGCCTACGCCCGCGACCGAGTGGTGTTCGGCCGGCCCATCGGGCAGAACCAGGGGGTGCAGTTCCCCATCGCCGAGGCTCATGTCGAGATTGAGGCCGCCGACCTGATGCGTTGGCGTGCCTGCGAGGAGTACGACAGCGGACGCCATGCGGGGGCCAGCGCCAACATGGCCAAGTACCTGGCGGCCAAGGCCTCCTGGGAAGCAGCCAATGCCTGCCTGCAGACCCACGGCGGCTTTGGTTTCGCCTGCGAATACGATATCGAGCGCAAGTTCCGCGAGACCCGGCTGTACCAGGTGGCGCCGATCTCCACCAACCTGATCCTGTCCTACGTCGCCGAACATCTGTTGGAATTGCCCCGCAGTTTCTGAGGAACCCCCCATGAGCCATACCCATGAACTGGCCGGGTTCCTTGCCGGCCTGCGCTACGACGATGTGCCCGAACAGGTGCTGCTGCGGACCGAGGAGCTGTTCCTCGATTGGCTGGGTTCGGCCCTGGCAGCCCAGGGTGCCCATCCGATTCCGCTGTTCGAGGCTTATGCCCGGCACATGGGGCCGGCGGACGGCCCCGCGCAAATCCTGGTCAATGACAGCCGCAGTTCAGCCTACTTTGCGGCCCTGGTGAACGCGGCCTCATCCCATCTGGTGGAACAGGACGACCTGCACAACAGTTCCGTGCTGCACCCGGCCACGGTGGTGTTTCCGGCGGCGCTGGCGGCGGCCCAGGACCTGGGCCGGTCTGGCCGCGAGCTGTTGCTGGCGGCGGTCGCCGGTTATGAGGCGGGGATTCGCATCGGTGAGTTCCTGGGTCGTTCCCACTATCGGATCTTCCACACCACGGCCACCGTCGGCACCCTGGCTGCCGCCGTGGCCGTGGGCAAACTGATGGACTTCGACACCGAGCAGTTCATCAACCTGCTGGGCAGCGCCGGCACCCAGGCCGCCGGGCTCTGGGAGTTCCTGCGCGACGCCGCCGACTCCAAGCAATTGCACAGCGCCAAGGCCGCGGCCGACGGCTTGCTCGCCGCCTACCTGACCCGGGACGGCCTCAGCGGTGCGCGCAACATTCTCGAAGGCCCGCAGGGCATGGCCGCGGGCATGTCCAGCGATGCCGAGCCGAAGTACCTGAGCGACCGTCTCGGCAGTCGCTGGGCGCTGCTGGAGACCTCGTTCAAGTTCCACGCTTCTTGCCGTCACACCCATCCCGCCGCCGATGCCTTGCTGGCCCTGATGCAGCGTGAGGGCTTGGCGCATCGGCAGATTGCCCGGGTACAGGCCCGGGTGCACCAGGGCGCGCTCGATGTACTGGGCCCGGTCCTGGTGCCGCAGACCGTGCACCAGGCCAAGTTTTCCATGGGCACCGTGCTTGGCCTGATCGCGGTGCATGGCAAGGCCGGGCTGCCGGAGTTCCAGCAGTGGGCCCTGACGGACCCGCAGGTGGCGATGTTTCGCGACCGGGTGACGATGCAGCTGGACCCCGAGGTGGACGCCGCCTATCCCAAGCTCTGGCTGGGCCGGGTCGAGGTGCAGTGCCTGGACGGCCGGACCTTGCACGGGGCCATCGACGAACCCAGGGGCGATCCGGGCAATGGCCTGTCCCGGGCCGAACTGGAGGACAAGTTCCAGCGCCTGCTGCAGTTCTCCGGGGCGCGTACCGCGCAGCAAGGCGCTGCGTTGATCCGCCGGGTCTGGGCGCTGCGCGATGTGGCCAAGCTCAATTCACTGCTCTGAACTCCCTGTTTCGATTCAGGGCGAGGACTGCACATGACACACGACACAGCACAGCCCCGGCCGTTGGACGGCATCACCGTGGTCAGCCTGGAACACGCGATTGCCGCGCCGTTCTGCACCCGCCAACTGGCGGATCTCGGCGCCCGGGTGATCAAGGTCGAGCGCCCCGGCAGCGGCGACTTTGCCCGGGGTTACGACCAGCGAGTCAAGGGCCTGGCATCGCACTTCGTCTGGACCAACCGCTCCAAGGAAAGCCTGACCCTGGACCTCAAGCAGCCCGAAGCCGAAGGCCTGCTGGACAGCTTGCTGGCCGAGGCCGACGTCCTGGTGCAGAACCTCGCACCGGGCGCGGCGGCGCGCATGGGGTTGTCCTTCGAAGCGTTGCACGAGCGTTTTCCCCGGCTGATCGTCTGCGATATTTCCGGCTACGGCGAGGGCGGTCCTTATGAAAAGAAAAAGGCCTACGACCTGCTGATCCAGAGCGAAGGCGGTTTTCTTTCGGTGACCGGCGGCCCGGGGGATGAGCAAATGGCCAAGGCCGGCTGCTCCATCGCTGACATCGCCGCTGGCATGTACGCCTACAGCGGGATTCTTTCGGCCCTGCTGCTGCGGGGCCGGACCGGCCTGGGCAGCCGGATCGACATCAGCATGCTCGAAAGCCTGGTGGAGTGGATGGGCTACCCGATGTACTACGCCTTCGACGGCGCCGAACCGCCACCCCGGGCCGGCGCTGCCCATTCGACGATTTACCCCTACGGTCCGTTTCCCGCCGGTGACGGCGGCACGGTGATGCTCGGCCTGCAGAACGAACGTGAATGGGCGGCGTTCTGTGACAAGGTCCTGGCGCTGCCGGCGCTGACGACTGACCCGCGCTTCAGTGCCAACTTCCTGCGCTCGGCTAACCGCGAGGCATTGCGCCAGATCATCGTCGAACATTTTGCTCGTCTGAGCGTCAGCCAGGTGATTGCCCGGCTGGACCAGGCGCAGATTGCCAACGCCCGGGTCAATGACATGCAGGGCGTGTGGCAGCACCCGCAACTGACGGCCCGGGATGCCTGGCGCCAGGTGGACAGCCCGGCAGGCAGGTTGCCGGCACTGCTGCCTCCGGCACGTAACAGCGCCTTTGTTCCGCGCATGGATGCAGTCCCGGCGCTGGGCCAGCACAGCGCGGCGATTCTTGACCAACTGGGCCTGACAGAGGAGCGCATCCAGCAGTTGCGCGCCGGCGGTGTGGTCTGACCCGGCGTTGGCTTGCCTATGAAGAAGGCCGCCAAAGCGCCTGCATCCGCCGGACGCCACTTGCCTGCTCCCACGGTGTTTGCGCTGATCCGCTTATTGATAACAAGGAATCGAACATGCCCACCTCCATTGTCCGCTCCGCGCTGTTCGTCCCCGGCAGCCGTCCCGAGCGCTTTGCCAAGGCCTTGGCCAGCGGCGCCGATGCGGTGATCGTCGACTTCGAGGACGCGGTTGAAGAGCCCCTCAAGGTCCAGGCCCGGGAACATCTGGCGCAGTTTCTCGAGCAGCAGCCGTCAGCCCGGACCTGGGTACGGATCAACGCTGCGGAACACTCTGAGCATGCGGCCGATCTGGATTTCTGCACGCGCCATCCCGGCGTGGTGGGTATCCTCCTGCCGAAAGTCGAAAGCGCCGCCCAGGTCGCCCGGGTGGCCGCCACTGGCAAGTGGGTCTGGCCGATCATCGAGAGTGCCCGGGGCTTGTTGGCGCTGGCCGAGATCGCCAGGGCTGGAGGGGTCCAGCGCTTGTCCTTCGGCGGCCTGGACCTGGCCCTGGACCTCAATCTCAGCAGTGGTTCTGCGGCCGCGCAGTTCGCGCTGGACCAGGCACGCCTGGCGCTGATCCTGCACTCCCGGGCGGCGGGGCTGCTGGCACCGCTGGATGGTGTGCACCCGGGGATCGACGACCTCGAAGGCCTGGCGGCCTCGATCCGGCATGCCTATGCGATGGGGTTTGCCGGTGCCCTGTGCATCCACCCACGGCAGGTGCCGGTGATCCACCAGGCCCTGGCTCCGAGCCCCGAGGAACTGGCTTGGGCCAGGCGGGTGGTGGCGGGCGGGCGCACCGGGGTTGGCGCGTATCAGGTCGATGGGCAGATGGTCGATGCGCCGGTGTTGCTGCGGGCCCAGCGTCTGCTGGCCCTGGCTTGAAGGGGCTGCGGCGGCAAGAGCGGGGCGGTTAGTATGGTCGCGGTATTTTTCCTGCCGAGAGCGAACATGCACACCATCGTCATCTCAACCGACGCCCGGAGTACCGGGCGATGAGCAGCCTGGAACGGGCTATCGCGATTGCCGCCCAAGCCCATGCCGGGCAAGTCGACAAGGGCGGCGCGCCCTACATCCTGCATCCGCTGCGAGTCATGCTGCGCTTGTCGGCGCCTGAAGAACGCATCGTTGCGGTGCTCCACGATGTCATCGAAGACAGCCCGGTGACCCTGGAAGAATTACGTAGCGAGGGCTTCAGTGACGAGGTACTGCGTGCGCTGGCGGCGTTGACCAAGACCGCGGGTGAGGATTATCCAGCCTTTATCCGTCGTGCTGGGCAGAACCCGTTGGCGCGTCGGGTGAAGCTGGCGGACCTGGCGGAAAACAGTGATCTGTCGCGCATTGCCGCGCCCGGCGCGAGCGACCTGCAGCGGCGGGAAAAATACCGCGAGGCCATCGACTACCTGGAACGCTTGCCCCCGCTGTAGCCACTGGCGCAGACATTGGCTGCGTCAGGGCGTGCGCGTGGCGTGCTCAGGGCGTGCATCGATCACCAAGGCCCAGTGATCTGGTTGCAGTCGCGGGGGCTCGGCCGCGGCTGGCGGGCGCTCAGTTGCTGTAGCTGGAAAGGGCCAGCTCGGCGGTACGCGCCGGCGGCTTGCGGCCACGGGTGCGCCAGTGTTCGATCAGTGCCCGGCCGTGGGCCAGGCCGGCCTGCAGCGCGGCCTCGGTGCTGGTGTAATCATTGCCATAAGGCGGGCAGGCGAAGTGCAGCGAAAAGCACGGGTGCTGGCCGCGGCCGGTAAGGCGGCCGACATAGCTGTAGCTGGAGCCGGATTGGTGCGGGTCAAGGCTTGGCGAGCTCGGCTCACGGATGAGCATCACGTAGATGTCGTGGTCGAATTGGGTGTCTTGATACCAACTGCTTGAATAGTCCATGGTCCACCTCCTTGTCCTTGTAGCGATGCCGTCTCAGCGGCGTCAGCGGGTTGTTCTGTACGGGTCTAGCGGGTTGACGCCGATGGCGCGTCGAGCAGCCCGGCGGGGTGCGCGAACACGCCTTCGGGCAACAGTTTTTCCAGGGTTCGGGCGGCGCGCAGCACTAACTCATCGCGGTCAAAGCGGGCGACGATCTGCAGGCCGATGGGCAATCCGCCAGCGCTCAGGCCGCAGGGCATGCTCAGCGCCGGCTGGCGGCTGAAGTTGAACGGGAAGGTGGTCGGCTGCCACATTGCGCTGATTTCACTCGGCCAGTCAGGTGAGCTCAGGCGCTCGACGGCGAACGGCTCGATCACCGCGGTGGGGGTCAATAGCAGGTCGTAATCGCAGAGAAAATCATGCAGCTTGTGCGCGACCTGATGCCGCTCCTGTACTGCGCAGGCGTAATCCAGGGCATTGAGCTGGCGCGCCCGGACCTGGGCCTGCTGGAGGAAATCCCCTACCAGGTGGCGGCGCTCGGCAGGAATTTCCTGGACCACCGCGCAGGCGACTTCCACCGGCCAGGCGCGCAGATAGTTCGGTGCCGGGTTGCCGATGTCCGGCGAGGCCTGGACCAGGATCGCGCCCGCCTGTTGCAAGTGCTGGGCAGCGGCCAGGCAGGCTGCGGCGATCTGTGGGTCGACATGGGCGGCGTAGCCCAGGTCGGCGCTGAAGGCGATGCGCAGTCCGCTGACACCGTCCTCGATGTGTTGCAGAAATTGCTTGGGCCCATGGGGCCGGGCAAACGGTTCGCCGGGTTCGTCGGCGCTGAGGAGTTCCATCAGCAGGGCGATGTCACGCACATGGCGGGCAATCGGTCCTTCGGCGGCCATGCCTCCGGGGTCGATGCTCGGGCAGGCGGAAACCAGGCCATGGCTGGGCTTGAAACCTATCACTCCGCAAAAGCTGGCCGGGGTGCGAATCGATCCTGCGGCATCGTTGCCGGTGGCCGCCGGGGCGTAACCTGCGGCCACGCCAGCGGTACTGCCGCCACTGCTGCCACCGGCATGCAGGGCGAGGTTCCACGGATTGCGGGTGATCCCGGTCAGTGGGCTGTCGGTCAACGGTGTGCTACCCAACTCGGGCAGGGTGGTCTTGCCGATGAAAATTGCCCCAGCCTCGCGCAGCCGCGCCACCAGGCTGGTGTCGCGGCTCATTGCCGGTCGATCCGCCAGGGCCTTTGAGCCGCTGCGGGTCTGCCAGCCTTGAATGTCGCTGTTGTCCTTGACCAGCAGTGCAATACCGTCCAGCCGGCCCAGCGGTTGCCCGGCCGCCCAGCGTGCGCTGGACGCTTGGGCGGCGAGCAGCGCTGCCGCGTCCTGACGCTCGCACAGGGCATTGAGCTGCGGTTCGTGGCGTTCGATCTGGGCCAGCAGCGCTTGCAATAGGTCCACCGGAGTGAACTGCCGGGTGGCAAAACCTTGCAGCAACGCCTCGATGGACAGCAGGTGCAGGGCCGGATGGCTGGAGGTGGCTAACGACATGGACGGGTCTTCTTTCAAGGACGCAGGGCGCGGGCTGCGCACCGGCGTGGAAAGTCTCCGGACGCACCGCTGGCGGCGGCCCGGAGAACCTTCGGAGTGAGTGACTCAGCGCCCACTGGTGACCTTGACCCAGGTGCGGGTACGGGTGCGTTCGGCCTTGGCCGGCAGCGGCGCCAGGGGGAACAGGCGGGTCATGGTCTCGGCACTGGGGAACAGGTCCGGGTTGTCCAGCAGCGACTGCAGGATGAACGGCTTGGAGTCCTTGACGCCGTTGGGGTAGCCAACGTAGTTGCTGACGGAAGCGATGACTTCAGGCTCCATCAGGTAATTGAGGAACTCGTGGGCGGTGTCCACATGCTTGGCACCGGCGGGGATGGCCACGGTGTCGATCCACACCAGGGTGCCTTCCTTGGGAATGCGCATTTCGATGTGCACGCCGTTCTTGGCTTCGTTGGCGCGGTTGGCAGCCTGCAGGAAGCCGCCGGAGTAGCCCACGGCCACGCAGATGTTGCCGTTGGCGATATCGCCCATCCACTTCGCACCGTGGAAGTAGCGCACATAGGGACGCAGCTTGAGCAGCATGGCCTCGGCCTTGCGATAGTCCTCGGGGTTCTGGCTGTTGGGGTCCAGGCCCAGGTAGTGCAGGGCCAGGGGCAGCATTTCCGCCGGCGAGTCGAGGAAGGTCACGCCGCACTGGCTGAGCTTCTTCAGGTTCTCTTCCTTGAACACCAAGTCCCAACTGTTGACCGGCGCATCAGTGCCCAGCAGTTCCTGGACCTTGTCGCGGTTGTAGCCGATCAGGTTGGTGCCCCACATGTAGGGGATCACGTAGCGGTTGCCGGGGTCGCTCTGCTCCAGCAGCTTCATCACCGCCGGGTCGAGGTTCTTCCAGTTTGGCAGTCGCTTGCGATCCAGGGGCTGGAAGGCGCCGGCGCTGATCTGCTTGCTGACGAAACCACTGGAAGGCACCACCACGTCGTAGCCGCTGTTGCCCGTGAGCAGCTTGGCCTCGAGGACTTCATTGCTTTCGAAGATGTCGTATTTGACCTTGATCCCGCTGCCTGCCTGGAAGTCCTTGATGGTGTTGGGGGCAATGTATTCCGACCAGTTGAAGATGTTCACCGTGCGCTCGGGGGCGGCCAGGGCGCTGTAGGAACAAGTCATGGCCAAGCCTAAGGCCAGGCGGCTAAGGACGGTGTGCAGCGATTTCATACGACAACTCCATGTCTGAAATGATCAGAATTTTCTGATCAGTCATTCTTGGCCGGATGGCCGGTAGAGAGAATGTTGGCAACGGTCAATAGGGGATATTTAGCGTCATTCTTCAGCACAGTCGGAGAGCGGGCCGAGTTGCCCGGCCAACTGCCGAAAGCGCCCTGGGGCGACGCCGCTCCAGCGCAGGAAGGCATGGCGGAAACTCGCGGTCTCCTTGAAGCCCAGGGCTTCGGCGATGCGGTAGATGGGCAGGCTGTGCTGCCCCAGCAGTTGCTGGGCACGGGCGTAGCGCAGTTCGTCCAGCAACTGCTGATAGCTGGTGTCCTGGGCCCGCAGGCGCCGGCGCAGGGTGCTGGGGGAGCAGTGCACCTGGCGCGCCAGGCTGTCGAAGTCCGGCACTGCGTGCAGTTGTTCATTGAGGATGCGCCGTACCTGATCGATCCAGGTCGGCCGCGCGCTGAGCTCCTCGTTGAGACGGATGCAGCGTTGCAGCATGTCGTTCTGGGTCACCAGGTCCGCCAGGGGCAGGCGCCGGTCCAGCCATTCCAGGTCGAAGCCGATGGCGTTGCGTTCGGCGTTGAAGCGCACCGGGCAATTGAAGGCCTGTTCGTAGCTGTCCAGGTAGGGTTGCGGGCCATGCACCAGGTGCACTTCGCGCAGCGGCAGGCTGCAGCCCAGCAGGTCCTGGCAGGTGACCCGGTACGACGACATGCAGAAATCGGTGTTGAACACCTCCAGTTCGGTTTCGCTGTACTGGTCGGCGGTGAGCCAGGCCAGGCCATCGCGGATCTCCAGGTCGAGGCGGAAGAAGGTGCCCAGCAGCAACGGATAGCGCAGCGCCAGGGACCAGCCCTCGCGCAGGGTGGCACTGGTCAGCAGGGTCAGGCCGAACATGCCATAGGCCGAGATGTGCAGATTGCGGCCGAGCACCAGGCCCAAGTCCTGGCGCAAGGCTACGGCGTTGCTGAACACACGCATTTCCTGGCTGATGTTGATCAGGCTGTTGGGCAGGTCGAGGTCCGCGAGCTGGATGCCACTGCCCTCCAGCAGTACCTCGGCGGGCACCTCGCTGTCGCGAAAGGCGTCCAGCACCGCTTGCGTGGTGTGCAGGGTAGTCAGGCGAAGTACGGCCATCGGCGATCTCAAGGTGATATCGGAGGCGTGACTTTAGGGGTTACGCGTGCGCGGTTCAATTGCCCCCTTGCAGGAGCTGGCGTGCCAGCGAAGGCGTCGGTGGGTGCAGCGCCAGGCTTGAGGGCCAGTTCGCCGGCAAGCCGGCTCCTACGGGCGGCGGTTGGCGCCGATTTCGCAGGCACCGCCCTGGTAGGAGCTGGCTTGCCAGCGAAGGCGTCGGCGAGGGCTGCGCAAGGCTTGAGGGCCCTTTCGCCGGCAAGCCGGCTCCTACGGGACGGCGGTTGGCGCCGACTTCGCAGGCACCGCCCTTGTAGGAGCTGGCTTGCCAGCGAAGGCGTCGGCGAGGGTTGCGCAGGGCTTGAGGGCCCTTTCGCCGGCAAGCCGGCTCCTACGGGCGGCGGTTGGCGCCGATTTCGCAGGCACTGCCCTTGTAGGAGCTGGCTTGCCAGCGAAGGCGTCGGCGAGGGCAGCGCAAGGCTTGAGGGCCCTTTCGCCGGCAAGCCGGCTCCTACGGGGCGGCGGTTGGCGCTGATTTCGCAGGCACCACCCTGGTAGGAGCTGGCTTGCCAGCGAAGGCGTCGGCGAGGGCTGCGCAAGGCTTGAGGGCCCTTTCGCCGGCAAGCCGGCTCCTACAGAGGGGGTGTTCGGCTGGGGTGAACGCGGGTATCAAAAATTCGAAATTCTCTATACGCCGCACCTTGGGCACTCTTCCCTCAATCACAACAATAAAAAGGTGAAGTCCATGTTCAAGCTCTCAAGAGCGCTGTTCTGTGCCGCCGCATTGCTCGTTGCCGGGTTGGCCCAGGCCGCCGAATCCACCGGCAACCCGATCATCATCAAGTTCGCCCACGTGGTGGCCGAGAACACCCCCAAGGGCCAGGGCGCGCTGCTGTTCAAGAGGCTTGCCGAGGAACGGTTGCCCGGCCGGGTCAAGGTCGAGGTCTATCCCAACTCGTCGTTGTTCGGTGACGGCAAGGAGATGGAGGCGCTGCTGTTGGGGGATGTGCAGATGCTGGCGCCGTCCCTGGCCAAGTTCGAGCAGTACACCAAGCAGATCCAGATCTATGACCTGCCGTTCCTGTTCGATGACCTGGCGGCGGTGGACCGCTTCCAGGCGGCGCAAGGTCGTCAGTTGCTGAACACGATGCAGGCCAAGGGCGTTCTCGGCCTGGCCTACTGGCACAACGGCCTCAAGCAGTTGTCGGCGAACAAGCCCCTGCGCGAGCCCAAGGACGCTCGGGGCCTGAAGTTCCGGGTGCAGGCCTCCAGCGTGCTTGAGGAGCAGTTCAAGGCCTTGCGGGCCAACCCACGCAAGATGAGCTTCGCCGAGGTCTACCAGGGCCTGCAGACCGGCACGGTGAATGGCACCGAGAACACTTGGTCGAACTACGAAAGCCAGAAGGTCAACGAGGTGCAGAAGTACTTCACCGAGTCCAACCACGGCCTGATCGACTACATGGTGATCACCAACGCGAGCTTCTGGAACGGCCTGCCGGCGGATCTGCGCGGTGAGTTGGAAGCGATCATGGTCGAGGTCTCGGTGGAGGTGAACAAGCAGGCCGAAGCCCTGAACCAGAGCGCCAAGCAGAAGATCGTCGAGGCCAAGACCAGCGAAATCATCGAGCTGACCCCGGAGCAGCGCCAGGCCTGGCGCGACACCATGCGCCCGGTGTGGAGCCAGTTCGAGGGCCAGATCGGCGCCGAGCTGATCCAGGCCGCCGAAGCCGCCAACCAGCGCCCCTGATTGCGCTACGTCCGCCGCTTGCGGTCGTCCACCTGCGGGCGACCGTTTCCCGCCTGTTTCGCGAGGTATCTCTATGCAGTCCCTGAGACGTATCTGGGAGCACCTGGAGGAGGGCCTGATCGCCCTGCTGCTGGCGACCATGACCCTGGTGACCTTCGTCTACGTAATGCTCAACAACGTCTACACGCTGTTCTTTGCCCTGGCTGACAAATGGGCCCTGGGCAGCAGCGTCTTCAATACCCTGGGGGACGCGACCATGGGCCTGGCCCAGGACATGACCTGGAGCGTGGCCCTGACCAAGGCGCTGTTCGGCTGGCTGATCTTCTTCGGCATGTCTTATGGCGTGCGCACCGCCGGGCACCTGGGAGTCGATGCTTTGGTGCGCCTGACCCCGCGCCCGGTGCAACGCTACCTGGCGCTGCTCGCCTGCCTGTGCTGCCTGGTGTATGCCGGGCTGTTCATGGTGGCCAGCTACAAGTGGCTGAGCGCGATCATGGCCGCGCACATCGGTGCCGAGGACCTGGACCGCTTCGGCATCCAGATCAGCCATATCGTAGTGATCGTGCCCATCGGCTTCGCCCTGGTGCTGGTCCGCTACCTGGAAATCTTCTACCGCATCTTCACTCGACGGCAGGTCGGCCTGGGCCTGGCCGACGAGGCGGGCGAGGCCAGCAAGCTGGCGGGCAGCCATGAGGAGCGTCACTGATGACCGTGCTCTGTCTGTTCCTGTTGCTGCTGGTGTTGATGTTCCTCGGCGTGCCGATCGCGATTGCCCTGGGCCTGTCTGGGGCGCTGTCGATCCTGATGTTCAGCCAGGACTCCCTCAGCTCCCTGGCGATCAAGCTGTTCGAGACCTCAGACGCCTATACCTTCCTGGCGATTCCATTCTTCCTGCTGTCCGGAGCCTTCATGACTACCGGCGGCGTGGCCCAGCGCCTGATCGATTTCGCCAACGCCTGCGTCGGGCACATTCGTGGCGGCCTGGCGATTGCCGCAGTATTGGCGTGCATGCTGTTCGCCGCCTTGTCCGGCTCCTCGCCGGCCACCGTGGCGGCGGTGGGGTCGATCGCGGTGGCAGGCATGGTGCGCTCCGGCTATCCGAAGGAGTTCGGCGCCGGGATCATCTGCAACGCCGGGACCCTGGGCATCCTGATCCCGCCATCGATCGTGATGGTGGTGTATTCGGCGGCCACCGAAACTTCAGTCGGCAAGCTGTTCATGGCCGGGGTGATTCCCGGCCTGTTGCTGGGGTTGCTGCTGATGGTGGCGATCTACATCGTGGCCCGGGTGAAGAAACTGCCGGCCCAGCCACGGGCCACGTTCCGCGAGTGGCTGAGCTGCGCGCGCCGGGCGTTCTGGGGGTTGCTGTTGCTGGTGATCATCCTCGGCGGCATCTACAGCGGCATGTTCACCCCCACTGAAGCGGCGGCGGTGGCCGCGGTGTATTCGGCCTTCGTCGCGCTGTTCGTGTACCGCGACATGAAACTGCGAGACTGCCCCAAAGTGCTGCTGGAGTCGGGGCGGCTGTCGATCATGCTGATGTTCATCATCGCCAACGCCATGCTCTTCGCCCATGTGCTGACCACTGAGCAGATCCCCCAGGAAATCACCGCCTGGGTGATCTCCGAGGGGCTGACGCCGCTGGGTTTCCTGCTGATGGTCAACGTGGTGCTGCTGGTGGCGGGCAGCTTCATGGAGCCCTCGGCGATCGTGCTGATCCTGGCGCCAATCTTCTTCCCGATTGCCATGAAGCTGGGGATCGACCCGATTCACCTGGGGATCGTCATGGTGGTCAACATGGAGATTGGCCTGGTGCATCCGCCGGTGGGGCTGAACCTGTTCGTGACCTCGGCGGTGACCGGCCTGACCTTGGGCCAGACCATCCGCGCGGCGATGCCGTGGCTGATGATCCTGCTGCTGTTCCTGATCCTGGTGACCTACGTCCCGCTGATCTCCCTGGCACTGCCCAACTGGCTGGGCATGTAGGAGCCGGCTTGCCGGCGAACCGCACAGCGGCCAGGCGGTGCCGGTTCAGCGGTTGGACATTGCGTTGCGCTTGCGGACGCTTTCGCTGGCAAGCCAGCTCCTACAGACGGACATATTTCCGTAGGAGCCGGCTTGCCGGCGAACCGCGCAGCGGCCAGGCGGTGCCGGTTCAGCGGTTGGATATTGCGTCGCGCATGCGGGCGCTTTCGCTGGCAAGCCAGCTCCTACAGACGGACATATTTCCGTAGGAGCCGGCTTGCCGGCGAACCGCGCAGCGGCCAGGCGGCGCGGGTTCAGCGGTTGGATATTGCGTCGCGCTTGAGGGCGCTTTCGCTGGCAAGCCAGCTCCTACAAAACGACATATCCCTGTAGGAGCCGGCTTGCCGGCGAACCGCGCAGCGGCCAGGCGGCGCGGGTTCAGCGGTTGGATATTGCGTCGCGCATGCGGGCGCTTTCGCTGGCAAGCCAGCTCCTACAGACGGACATATTTCCGTAGGAGCCGGCTTGCCGGCGAACCGCGCAGCGGCCAGGCGGTGTCGGTTCAGCGGTTGGATATTGCGTCGCGCTTGCGGGCGCCTTCGCTGGCAAGCCAGCTCCTACAAAACGACATATCCCTGTAGGAGCCGGCTTGCCGGCGAACCGCGCAGCGGCCAGGCGGTGCCGGTTCAGCGGTTGGACATTGCGTCGCGCTTGCGGGCGCTTTCGCTGGCAAGCCAGCTCCTACAGGTGGATGGCGCGGTGGTCTGCCGGGTTCGGTTCAACGACTAATGCCCATGAGTGGGTCAGGCCGACGGCACGCGCCACAGGTACCAGGCTGCGGTGGTGCGCCAGGGGCTCCAGGCCTGGCCGATCTGGCGCAGTTGCCGGGGGCCGGGCTGCTTTTCCAGGCCCTTGAGCCGGCGGTAGCCTTCGCGTACGCCAAAATCATCCACCGGCAATATGTCCTCGCGCTCAAGGCTGTAGATCAGCAGCATCTCCACGGTCCAGCGGCCGATGCCCGGCAGTTGGGTCAGGCGCTCGATCAGCTGTTCATCGTCCATCTTTCGCGCATCCCGGGCATCCGGCACGCGGCCGTCGAGCCGGGCCTGGGCGATGCCCTGCAGGGTCGCCACCTTGCGTGCGGAAAAGCCGCAGCCGCGCAGGCTTTCAAGGCTGGCATCAGCCAGCTGCCGGGGCGTAGGGAAGTTCTGCCCGGGAAACAAGGCGCGCAGGCGGCCAAGTATCGCGTCGCCGGCGCGGGCATGCAGTTGCTGGTAAGCCACCGCGCGCACCAGCGCCTGATAAGGCTCGCGCTCCGGACGGGGCTGGTGCAGGCAGGGGCCGACGGCGGCGATCAGCGCGGCCCAGTCGGCATCCAGTACGGCAAGAAAACGAGTGGCGGGGCAGGTGGGCATTGGCGATCCGGAACAAGTGGCGGGGCGAGCGGCAGGTTAGCCCGTCGCCCCGGCGCGTGCACCCGGTCTCTTGCGCTGGAACTCGTGGCCCGGGCCTTGCACCCGGGCGCAGGGTTTTCAGTCCTGGGTCGCCGACAGGTAGAGCCGTTCCAGCACGTAGTGCAGCGAGGCCGCCAGGGTTTGGCCATGGCTGAGCTTTTCGAAGCTGTGGTAGTCCAGGGCCAGCCCCGGCACTTGGGCCAGATGCGCCTGCAACTGTCTGGCGCGCTGGTCGGCCTCGGGCCCCGGCGGCTGGCGCGGGTTGCCCGGCTCGGCCCCGCCGCGCATCAGCAACAATTGCGCACGGTGCCCCTGCAGGCGTTCGGCCAGGCCCTGGGCCTGAGCCAGGATCAGGCCATCGCCCCACCACAGCGAAGGGCTTGCCGCCGCGTAGTGACGAAACTCCTGGGGCCGGGCGAACAGCGCCTGGAGCACCAGCAGGCCGCCATAGGAATGGCCCCACAGGGTTTGCTGCGTGGCGTCGATCGGCACCTGTGCCGCCACCGCTGGCCGCATGCGCTCGCGCAGCCCTTGCAGGAAGGCTTCGGCACCGCCGCTGGGCTGTCCGGTCAGCGGGTCCTGTTGCTGTTCAAGGCCCGGCTGCCGCGGGGTGTAGTCATAGGTTCGGGCGGTGCGCTCGATGCGCAGCGGGGTCTGGTAACCCACGGCCACCAGCAACGGTGCCTGATCGGCGGGCAGCCGCTTGAGTTGCTCGGGGTCGAGGGCGCCGATGGCGGCGTTGCCATCGAGCATCCACAGCACCGGGTAGCCCTGGGGCGGCGGCGCCTGCAGCGGTTTGCCGATCCACAGTTGGTAGTGCCGCTGGCCGTCGGCGGAATCCAGTTGCAGGCTGCTGAAGCGGTAGGGCAGGTCCTGGCGTTGCAGCAGGCTGCGGTCCATGGGCTGGTCCGCGGCGGGCGCGGCCTGGGCCGCTCCCGCAAGGCCCCAGGCCAGGGCCAGGGGCAGGAAGAAAGTTCTCATCAGGCGTTCTCGGCGGGTTCTTGGTGATGGCTCAGAACGATGCGGTCAGGCTGGTGTACAAGGTGCGCCCGGGTTCGTTGTAGGTGGCGGCGCCGGCGCCGGCGATGTTGTTCACGCCCTGGGCATTGCCTTCGCGGAACAGGCGTTTGTCGAACAGGTTGTCGACCCCGGCAGTCAGGCTCAGGTTGCGGGTCAGGGCGTAGGTACCGCTGACCCCGGCAATCGCGTAGGGCGCCAGTTGCTGGGTGGCGCTGCCGGTGACGCGGTCGCCGTGGTAGTCGTACTTCTTCGGCGTCTGCTGGCCGTACCAGGCCACGGTGGCCTGCAGCGACAGGTCCTGGGTGGCCTGCCAGTCGAGCATCGAGTTGAGGGTGTAGCGCGGGGTCACCGAGAGGTAGTCGCCGGTTTGCTTGTTCTTCGATTGCAGCATGTAGGTGAAGTTGTTGTTCCAGGTCAGCTGGCTGGCCAGAGGAATGGTCAGGGTGCCTTCCAGGCCTTCCACCAGGGCCTTGGGCACGTTTTCCCACTGGTAGATCGCCGCGTTGCGGTAAGCGCCGCTGCCACCGCTGGCCTTGCTCACCGGAGCCAGGCCGGATTCCACCTTGTTCTTGTAGTCGTTGCGGAAGTAGGTCAGGCCGGCAACCCAGCCGTCGGCCTTGTACTCCAGGCCCAGTTCCTTGTTGACGCTGGTTTCTGCCTTGAGCTGGTCGTTGCCCTGCAGGTAGCAACTGGTGCTCTGCCCGTAGCAGCCCTGGCCACGGCTGTAGAGCAGGTAGTCGGGATTCAGCTGGTAGAGGTTCGGCGCCTTGTAGGCGCGGGCGATACCGGCTTTCAGGGTCAGGCTGTCGCTGAGGGCGTGGGACAGGTTGAGCGAGGGGCTCCAGTTGTCACCGACGACGCTGTGGTGGTCGAAGCGCAGGCCCGGGGTGAGCATGGTGCCCGGCTGCAGTTCGATGTTGTCTTCGGCGAACAGCGAGAAGATCTGCGCACTGGACTGGGTGCTGCGGTTGCTCGAGGTCAGGCCGTTGACTGCGCCGCCCTCGCTGGTGGCCTGGCTGTTGGCGCTGGGGTCGTCAAGCTTCTGCTGGGACCATTCGCTGCCCAGGGTCAGGGTCTGCTCGAAGCCAGCGTGCAACGGCAGGTTGAGCTCGCCGTGGGCGGTCAGGTCGCGCAGCACCGCGGTGTAGAAATTGCTGTTGCTGAAGATACCTTCAGTGCCGCCGGCCAGGCCTTCGTTGATCCGCGTGTTGCGGGTTTTTTCGTATTGCAGGTAGGCCATGGAGCTGCCGAAGTCCCATTCGCCGCGATGGGTCAGGGAATAGGTTTCGCGGTAGCTGCGGTTGGTCTCGTGGCCCAGCAGGTTTTTCACATTGCTGTTGCTGTTGGTGTTCTGGGTGTCGCCGGTGTAGAGGTTGCCCTGGCGGCTGAAGCCGGTTTCGACATCCAGGGTCTGGTCCGGCGTCAGGTGCCAACTGAGCAGGCCGTTGAGGTCCTTGTTGCGCACGCCTTCGCGGCCGGCGGGCAGGGTGCCGACCTGGTTGCCGGTACGCAGGGATTGGTGGCCGGCGTTGATGTCGGCGTCGTCGGAATCGGTCTTGGCGATGTTGCCGTAGACCCGGTAGCTGAAGTTTTCGGTCAGCGGGCCATTGAGGCCGAAGCTCATGCGCTGGGTCGCGCCCTCGTCCTTGTGGGTCGGGAACGAGCTGTAGACGGTGGCGTTGCCGTGGGTCTGGCTGCCGGCCTGCTTGGTGACGATGTTGATCACCCCACCGGCCGCGCCGTTGCCGTAGCGCGCGGCTGCCGGGCCACGAATCACTTCGATGCGTTCCACCTGGTCGGCCGGTACCCAGTTGGTGTCGCCACGGCTGTCTCGCTCGCCGCGCCAGCCGTAGCGTACCGAGTTGCGGCTGCCCACTGGCTTGCCGTCCACCAGGATCAGGGTGTTTTCCGGGCCCATGCCGCGGATGTCGATCTGCCGGTTGTTGCCGCGTTGGCCGCTGGTGGAGTTACCGGTGAGGTTGACTCCGGGCATGCTGCGGATGATTTGCGACAGGTCGTTGGCCGGTGGGCGTTTCTGGATATCTTCGGCGGTGATCACCGAGACCCCCGGCGCCTGCTTGGTTTCTTCCTTGGCGGTGGCGATGACGGTCTGCGGTTCCAGTTCCAGAGTCGTCCGGGTCGGGTCTGCAGTGGCCGCCTGCACGGCTTGGCTGAGCAGGCAGCAACCGGACAGCAGGAAAGGGGTGAAAGGGCGCATCGAGCACTTGGACATCGGTGATCTCCGGGACAGGGCTGTAACAGGAAGATCACGAATGATAATGACTGCTAATTGCGAGTAAAGCGCATTAACTTTCTAAACACTTCTCAGGCGGCGGGCAGCAGCACATGCATGCACAGGCCGCGGCTGCCATTGCTGGCCCAGATCCGCCCCTGGTGCAGTTCGACGGCGCGCCTGGCAATGGCCAGGCCGAGGCCGAAACCATCGCCTTGGGCCGAGTCCAGGCGCTGGTAGGGCTGGAAAATCCGTTGCAGGTCGTGCTCGGCGACCCCGGGCCCCTGGTCTTCCAGGCACAGGTGCCAGTGGCTGCCCTCGCGCCAGCCACGCAAGCTCACCCGGCCTTCGGCGGGGGAATAGCGAATGGCATTGCGCAGCAGGTTTTCCAGGGCCTGGGCGATGCTGTCCAGGTGCACCAGCACCCGGCAATCGGCGTCCAGCAGGCACGGCAGGCGTGCGGCGTCCCAGCCACTTTCAAAGCAGGCGTCCTCGCGCAGGGCCTCCCAGATCGACAGCACTTGCACCGGCTCGGTGGGCAGTTGTGGGCGCTCGGTGTCGAGCCAGGCCAGGTCCAGGGTGTCTTCCAGCAGGCGTTGCATGTCGGCTATTTCCCGATCCAGGCGCTGGCGCAACTGCTCCGGCGGCAACCGGCTGTCATGGGCGATGCGCAACCGCGCCAGGGGCGTGCGCAGTTCATGGGACAACGTACGCAGCAGCAGGCGCTGCTGGGCCAGGCTCTGGCGCAGGCGTTCGGCCATGTGCTCGAAGGCCAGGGCCAGCTCGCCCAGTTCGTCGTGGCGGTTCACCAGGGGCGTGCCCAGCCCCTGGCTTTCCAGGTCATCGGCGCGCAAGGCGTCGGCGCGGTCGCGCAGGCGGTTCAGCGGCAGCACCAGGTGGCGGTACAGCAACAGGCCGAGCAGGGCGGCCAGCAGGGTCGGCACCACGCCATGGCTGAACACGTGGGTCCAGGGCGTCAGGCCGCCGGGCAGCAGGCGCTCGGGCAGTTGCAGCACCAGCCGGCCTTGCTCCGGGTGTTCGGGGAATTCGATGCTGACGTAGGGCAACTGGTCTTGCAGGCGCCGGCTCATGGGCCAATCGAGCTTGCGCATGAAGGTCAGGCGGCTGGCTTCTTCAGCGGTCAGCGCGGTGCTGCCCAGGCGTTGCAGGCGCTCGCCAAGCACCGCGACCCAAGTGTCTTCCTCGGCCGCCAAGCGTTTTTCGAAGGCATCCACCGCCGCCGCCCCGCCCTGGTGCCAGGCGGCCTCGGCCTGCTGGGCGTAGTTCGCCAGGTACTGGCGGTCAGCGGGGTCGAGGAAATAGGTGCTGCGCTCGGCCGACAGGCCCCAGGTCCAGATGATCCAGGTCAGCAGCAGGCAGAAGCCGATCTGCAGTCCGGCCAGTTTCCACAGCAGGGGATGGCGGCGCATCAGTGACGGTCCGCTTCCACGAGGATGTAGCCGGCGCCGCGCACCGCCTGGATCTGCAGGTGCTGCACCCCCAGGTCGGCAAGTTTGCGCCGCAGGTTGCACACGTGCACGTCCAGGCCGCGATCCAGGCGGGTGTAGATGCGATGCAGCACTTGCTGATAGAGGAAGGGCTTGCTCAGGGTTGCCCCGGGGTGCTCGCGCAGGGTCACCAGCAGCCGGTATTCGGAACCGGTAAGGCCGGCCGCACGGCCCTGGTGCAGCACGTCCTGGGCCTGGTCGTCGAAGCTCAGGTCCGGGTCCAGGCATGTGGCCTGCTGCTGTTGCACCCGGGCCATGCGCCGCAGCAGGGCGTCGGCCCGGGCGTCCAGTTCGGCCAGGCTGAAGGGCTTGGGCAGGTAGTCGTCGGCACCGCGGGTGAAGCCGGTGATGCGGTCCTGCTCGGCGCCCAAGGCCGACATCAGCATCACTGGCGTGCCCTGTTCCTGGCGCAGGGTTTCCAGCAGGGCCAGGCCGTCCATGCCCGGCAGCATGATGTCCAGCAGCACCAGGTCGAAGTGGCCGGCACGCACGGCCGCCAGGCCCTGGCGGCCATCGGCGCAAGGGGTGACGGCAAAGCCGCGCTGGCGGAAATGCAGGTCCAGGTCGTTACGCAGGCGGGCGTCGTCTTCCACGAGGAGCAGGTTGGGGATCATGGGGGAGAGCACTTGAATGAAGGGGGTGGCTTTAATGAGAATGTTTTACATTTGCGAATATTGCAGCAATGCCCCGGGCTATGCAATTGCCATGATGGACGGCCGTGATCGGGATTGGTCAAACAAAAAGTTGAATATTCAACAAGGCGTTGATATTTTTCCTGGCCGTTTTCCCTGGTAGCCGTCTATGAACCCGTCTTCCGCTTCCCTGCTTGCCGAGCGCCAACTGGTGTTGCAGGTGCTGCGCAGCACCTTGCAGATGCTTGCTGGTGTGGTTGGCCCCCATGTGGAAATCGTCCTGCATGACCTCGACCGGCCCGAGTGCTCGATCGTCGCCATCGCCAACGGTCATGTCACCGGGCGTCGGGTCGGTGGCCCGGTGCTGGGCGGGCCGCGCCAGGACCTGGGCTTTGCCGCCGTGATGCAGGCCCTGCAGGATCGCTCCGCCGGCACCCCGCTGGTGCTGGAGAACTACCCGACCCTGGCCCCCGACGGCCGTGAGCTGCGCAGCTCCACGGTGATCTTCCGCGACAGCAGCGGACAGCCCTTCGCCAGCCTGTGCAGCAACAGCGACCTGAGCGGCATTGCCGCCGCCCACGCCTGCCTGGGGCAGATGCTGGGGCTGGGCGGCGCGCCTGCGCCACGCGGCGACGAACCCCGAGACCTGGAGCAGGTGCTGGCGCAGATCATCCACGGTGCCTGTCCAGCCGGGGTGCGCATGACCAAGCAGCACAAGCTCGACGCCGTGCGCCAGATGCAGGAACGCGGAGTGTTCATCGTCAAGGGCGGGGTCGAGAAAGCTGCCACGGCCCTGGGGGTGACCCGCTACACCATCTACAACTATCTGGAACAGATCCGCGCCCAGGGCGCCGAGGAATGACCGCGATGCAACTCGATATCTTTCAAGTGGATGCTTTTACCTCCCATGTCTTTGGTGGCAACCCGGCTGCGGTATGCCCTCTGGATGCCTGGTTGCCGGACGCGGTCCTGCAGCGCATTGCCCTGGAGAACAACCTGTCGGAAACCGCCTATTTCGTGCCCCGGGGCGAAGTCTTCGAACTGCGCTGGTTCACTCCCGCGGTGGAAGTCGACCTCTGCGGACACGCCACCCTGGCAGCGGCGTGGGTGTTGTTCGAGCAGTTGGGCGAGCAGCGTGAGGTGTTGCGCTTTGCCACCCGCAGCGGCGAGTTACGGGTGAGCCGCGAGGGCGGCCTGCTGTCCATGGACTTTCCGGCAAAGCAACCCGAGCAGGTGGCCATTCCTGCGGCCCTGCTGCAAGCCCTGGGGTTGCCTGCCGCCGAGGCCCTGTACCGTACCGATGACTACCTGCTGGTGGTGGACGACGAGCGTCTGCTGGACGAGCTCAAGCCCGATTTCGCCGCCCTGGCCGCCTTCGATGTGCGGGGCATCGCGGTCACGGCGCCGTCACGGGAGTTCGATTTTGTCTCGCGCTGGTTCGGCCCGCGGGTCGGGGTCAATGAAGACCCGGTCACCGGTTCCGCCCATACCTCGCTGGCGCCTTACTGGGCCGCGCGCCTAGGCAAGCGCCAACTGCGGGCGCAGCAGGGCGGGGCGCGCAAGGGCCAGTTGCAGTGTCAGTTGCTGGACCACGACCGGGTATTGATCAGCGGCTACGGCGCGTTGTACCTCAAGGGCTGCATCTTCCTATGAACCATCTGCGGCGCCGCTCTGCCATGGGAACCTGGCGCCCTCAGGCAGATTTGTCTCGGCAGTGCCTGCGGGAGTAGAGTCGCGCTTTTTTCGCCTGCTCAGGATGCTCCAGACCATGCAACGGACCCGCACCTTGCCCCGCCTTTCCAGCACATCGCTGATGGCCCTGTTCTTCGGCCTGTGGGCCGCAAGCTCCCAGGCGACCAGCCTCAGCGAGAGCCTGCTGGAGTGCCAGCCGGGGTTCTTCAAGGCCCTGTATCAGCAGCGCGCCGAGCTCGGGCAGGTGGTGAAACTGGCGGAGAATCAGCGCCAGGGCATCGCCTGGATTCCGGTGGTCGAGCGCCGCAACAGCGCTACCGCGCTGACGGTGTTTTCCCGCCCGCTGCTGGACCAGGGCCTGCCCCTGACCGCCTACTACGACCGCCAGTTCGACCTGGGCGAGCAGGGCAGCTTCCACTTCTGGGGCTTTGAAATCGACGCCAGCCGCAAGGCGGTCATGGCCGCGCTGCCCCAGGCCGGTTGGCAGGAGGCCGGCGAATACTTCATCTCCCGGCCGCAGATCAAGGCCAACGCCGCCGCGCCCTGGCAGGACAACCCGGCCGCCGCCTCGGGCATCGCCCCGGCGCCGGGTTCCGCCGAAAAGATCCTGATGCTCAGCGATGAGGACGGCAAGACCCGTTTGCTCTGCTCGTTGCAGGGCAGCATCGAGCAGCCACTGCTGCACCAGGAGCGGCCGGACCTGGCCCAGGGTGCGAGCCGATGAACAAGCTGTTGAGCTTGAGCGTGGCGGTTGTGCTCGCCGGTTGCGCACATTCGGGTGCCCCCAAGGAGGCCCCGACGGGGCAGCGTCCGGACGGCATGTTCAAGGTGCTGGAGACCCCGGAGCTGGGCACCTACTTCGCTGCCAACTCGCTGGCCCTTTACCAGAACAACCCGAACCTGCGGCAGTTCTATCTGGTCAACAACTACGCCAAGCCCACCCAGCTCAGCGACGGCAAACCGCCGATCTACAGCTCCCGGGCGACCCGGGTGATCAACTGCGAGAAGGATGAGTCGGCGCAGTTCGGCCGGGTGTATTTCTCCGAGCCTTACGCCCAGGGCGTGGAGGTCACGCGCAAGGACGATCTTGCCCAATGGACCGCGTTCCCGCGCCAGTCGCTGCTGGGGGAATTGCGCAACATGGCCTGCGGGGTCGATCCGGCCCGGCTCAAGCTGGCCCCGGCCACGCCATGATCAGTTCGGCCTGCCCGGTATCGGGGTCGATGCCGTTGTCGATCACCTGGAAACCCTGCTGGCGGTAAAAACCGATGCTTGGCAGGTTGTCGGCATACACCGCCAGCTCCAGGCGCGAGCGCCGTTCACGGGCATCGGCCAGCAGCTGTTTGCCCAGGCCCTGGCCTTGCTGCTGGACCCTGACGAACAGCGCCGCCAACTGGTCCTGGACCAGGCAGTAGAAGCCCAGAAGCTCGCCGTCGCGTTCGGCCACCCGGGTCTGGGCATTGGGAATGTAGAGGCTGCCCATGTCCTCGACCTTGGAGCGCCAGAAGTCGGGGTCGACAAAGTGGTGGGCCTGGATCGAGGCATCCAGCCAGAGTGTCAGCAACCCTTGAAGGTCGCTGGATTGATAGTCCCTGATCAACATGTGCGGGGGCCTGTCTGATTGAAGTGAGCGCCGCACGCTACCCAGGTGACGGCGGTCTGTCCAACTGTTCAGAAGCAAGGAGCTATTCGATGCTGGAAAGCAACCGCACCATCACGCTGTCAGGCGAGCAGGCACTGCAAGCCCTGGCGGAACTGGAGTTCGTCCTGATCTCGCTGCACAAGATGGGCGCCTATTACATGGATAAACCCGTGGCCGACTACCAGCGCGCCACCACCGATTTCATCGATAACCAGCAGGTCACCCAGCGTCTGGCCCTGGTGCGCAGGATTCTCAGCGAACCCTTCGACAGCACCCTGGGGGACGACGACATGGATGACATCGAACGTCATGTGCAAGGGCTCGAACTGTGGCGCCCCGAGTAACCGCGCGGTCATTACCCGTCGTTTTTTCAAGGAACCTGCCATGTCCCGGATCAGCATCGCCACAGCGACTCCCACCAACAGCCTGGCACTGGTGAAGTTTCTCCATCAGCGCCTGGGCCTGTCCCTGAGCGTTGCCCAGGGCTATCTGCGCCGTGGCGCCGAGGGCTTCTTCTACAGCGCCAAGCTGTTTCACAACGACCATGTGGAGCGTGAGCAGGAACTGCGCGACATCCTCGCCTTCTGCAATGAAGCCCAGGTGCCGCTGCTGATTGTGGAGACCGACCCCGAGCTGGAGTGGACCGGTGTGGCGCCCGCAGAGATCGACATGTTCTCGATGCCCGACGAGCACCTGCTCAATCTGCTCGATGCCTGCGACGGCTATTGTTGATGCTGCGGGCTTTGGGAGCCGTAAAGCGGTAAGTGAAACGCCGCTGAGCCGGGGCAGGGCCAGCGGCCTGCTTGAACTTGCGTCCTCCGACTGTTCCTCAAATCTATAAAGTACAAGTTGATTGTCAACTAACTATAAGTTGGCTATCGAACAAGTCTTCGATGTGGGCGTTGATTCGGCGACCGGTGCCCCACTTATCGTCTGGACCGATCCTGCCGGATCGATCGGCTCGTATCGCAAGGCTTGTGAGGGCGCCGATCCGCGCTACCAGCGCATTTTCGAATGCATGACGGCTTCTGACACATCCGCGGTCCCAGGAGGCAAGTTCGAAGTCTGCAAGTACGGTCAACCGGGCTGTGCCGAGCCGTTCAAGGGGGCTGGTCCAGACAGGAAAGTGGCTTACATCGATGCGTCGAACGGTATTACCCAATTCAATTCGCCAGGATCCGGGGGAGGGGCCCACAGTGATATCTGTCGCCTGCCGATGGGCCGTCTGCTGTGGAAGCTGATTGAGGAATATGCGCCAGCCCGATGACTTGCGGGCCTGAGTGCGGCCGCCCTGTTCAAATGCAACTGCGGATGCTTCAGCTTGATCAGACCTTCAAGGCCTGGAGCAAGGAAGAGGCGCGTGATTCGCTGAGCAAGGCATCCGATGCTCATGAGCGCAGATCAGACTGCGCGGCAGGCCGCTCTGAACTTGCTTGAGAAGTATTGCGGCCATTTTTCAGCGGCCTCTGTCCTGGAATAGAAATCCTCGCTGGGCACATGCTCGCGAGTCGGCAGGCCGGATAAATACTCCTCGAATGTTGGTGGCGCAGGGGCTTATGTGGGAGTGCCTTGTAGCGGGCCTGTCACCGGGAGCGGCCAGGTGAGCAGTCTTTTGATGCGCTTGAGCATGGGGCAATGTCGATCGTTGGCGGGCAGATTTCCCTGAGCGGAAAATCTGCCGATTCTTGAACCCCGGGGGGCTTTGGGGCGGGTGTCAGCGCTGCGCCGCCCAATAGGCATGCAGCGTGCGCGCCGCCGGTTCGATGGCCGCCACTTGCTGGCGATGCTGCTCCAGGTTCAGGTCGGCCGGCAGTTCGAAGTTGTCCTGTTCGGCGCAGTCGATGATCGCTTGCAGCAACCCGGTCTGCGGCGCGGGCATTTCCGGCCAGTTGCCCACCGCCACGCCGCGCAGGTAGCCGAAGCACCATTCTTCGGCCAGCAGCAGGTCATGGCCCTGGTGCTCGGTCTGTTCGAGGCGCGCCTTGAACGCTTGCGGGGCCTGGGTCAATTGCTCGGCCAGGGTGTTGATGTGGCGCACGCACAGGTCGATGAACTGCCGGCATTGCTCCGGGGTTTCCCAGTTGGGGTTTTCGCCGCCCCAGATGCCCGGGAACCATTCGGCGATATCGACTTGAGCCGGGCCCGACACCAGCGCGGTGAAGTAGCCGTCCAGTTCGCAGGGGTTGAGCACCGAGTGGTCGTCGCCGTACTGGAGCAGGGTGTCTTCGATCAGCTCGAAGTCGGCGGCGTTCAGTGGGGTGTTTTGCATGAAGGAAGTCCTGGAAAAAGCAGCGGCAAGTTTCAGGGTTCAGGCGCCAGGCTGCAAGCCTTGAACGGCAGGACTGAAGCGTCGACGCGCCGCCCTCAGGTGCCGCGCAACAGGTCCTGGGAGTCCAGCAGGCGCTAGGCGATTTCCGGGCGCTGTTCCATGGCCCGGCGGATGGCGGCCGGAATCGATTGTCGGGTCTTGCGGCACAGGCCGGGCAACTCGCCGAGGGAAATCGAGATGCCGCGCATGCTGCGCACTTCGTTGAAGCTGGGGCTGATGTCGACGCGGATGCCCAGTTGCTCGTACATCCCCACCACTTGCGCTATGGGTGGCCCGGATGGGTTGTTCAGGTCGATGATGGGCAAGGGCGTCTGGTCGAGAACCTTCGGCTGGACGTTCTGCACGTAGTCTCGGTTTTGCAGCGTAACCGTCGGGCTACAGCAGCACGGCGTGGTCAAGCCCCTTGGACAGGCTGGTGGTGCGCCAGCGGATAGGGTCGCCCTCGCGGACGTTGACCACCAGTTCGTCGGTACCCTCGGACGTCTGGTTGGTCGCGTCGCGTCGCGCCACCATGTAGATCGCCTGGCTGGAGAGTCGTCCCGACGGGTTGGTGTAGTTGTAAAGGTGGGTGGGGGCGTTCGGGTTGTTTTTTTCGAGATGGAATGCGCCGGAGTCGAAGGTTTGGCCTTCGCTGCCCAGGAGAGTGTCCACATCGATGGTGACCATGATGTCTACGTCGCTCATGTCCAGCTCCCTGCTGTCGCGTTGGATGCCCGGGTGCCCGCTGTCAGCCCGGGCCTGGCCGCTGCAGATGCTCTTCCAGCCAGTGCGCCGCCAGGTTGGCGTGGGTCAGGCCCAGGTCGTGGTCGGCTCCCGGTACGATGCGCAGGCGGGCCCGGGGCAACAGGCGGGCCAGGCGCTGACCCACCGCCACCGGGCTGATCGGGTCGCAGTCGCCCCACAGCAGCAGCGTCGGCATGCGCAACTCCCCGAGTCGCGGGCCGAGGTCGCTGTGATCGTCGATAAACCAGCGAGGCAACCGCGGATAGGCCGCGGCATAGTCGCCACGCCAGTCCGTGGCGCCAAGGTCGCGCATGTCCACGCCGCCGGAGGTGACACTCAAGACCAGATGGGTGATCAACTCCGGCCGCTGCAGGGCCGCACGCACTGCGATGATGCCGCCCATGGACTGGGCCACCAGCGCCGTCGGCCGGTCGACCCGTTGCAATACCAGGTCGACCAGATCGTCCATGCCCTGGACGTCTGGCTGTGCCGGGGTGTCGCCGAAACCCGGCCAGCCCAGGTGCACCTGGCGCGCCGGATGGCGCAATTGCGCGGCCAGGGGTTGCCAGAATTGCCGATTGCCCGAGGCGCCGGGCAGGAACAACAGTTGTTGGGGGGCTTGGGGCATGGCATCGCTCCGGGTCCATGGGCGGCGAATGGAACCCTCGCGCTGACGGCCAGGCCGCGCGAGGGCGCTAGAAAATACGGTGCTCGGGTTGCACGAGCAAGCGCTGTATCAGGCGACAGCAGGGCGCCATGCCGCCGCCCCGGAATTGGCCGCGACGGTTTATCATGCTGCGCTGCTGCCCGTTGCCTGTCCGACAAGGGGCTGCTCTTTTCCCCACCGTGGAGGCGCCCGCCGTGTCCGATCTGCCCAAGCCTGCTGCCCGTCCAGCCGCCATCCCCAAGTTCCCCGTGTGTCACGCCCGTGGCGGCACCTCCACCGGGCTGATCCTGGCCCGCGAAGCGCTGCCCCGGGACGAAGCCCTGGTGGAGGAGCTGCTGCGTCACCTGATGGGCGTGCCCTTGCACGGCGAGTGGCCGGGCAATACCCAGATCACCGGCCTGGGGCGCGGCGGGCCCACCAGCAACAAGGTGTTCATCGTCGAGCGCCGCTCTGGCGAGACGCGGATGATCAGTACCCTGGCGCAGTTGGCGGCGGGCAAGAGCGCCATCGACTGGAGCGTCAACTGCGGCAACATGTCCGCGGCCCTGCCGTTGTACGCCCTGCAGCGCGGCTGGGTGGAACCCGGGGAGGGCGGTGGGCAGATCGAGATCTACAACAGCAACACCCAGACCACGATGTACGCGCGCCTGGGGTTCGCCGATGGCCGACTGCTGAGCGACACGCGGATTCCCGGGGTCAACGGGGTGTTTCCCGGGGTCGACCTGTTTCTCGACAAGCCGGTGGGGGCCAAGACCGGCGCACTGTTTCCCAGCGGGCAACGGGTGGACCTGCTGGACGGGATTGCCGCCACCTGCATCGACGTGGCGGTGCCCATGGTCATCATCCGCGCCGCCGACCTGGGCAAGACCGGGCAGGAACCCCCGGCCGAACTGGACGCCGATCCGCAGTTCAAGGCGCGCCTGCTGGAACTGATGGTGCTGGGCGGGTTGCGCATGGGCCTGCGCCAGCGCGACGGTAGTTTGATGAGCGCCGACGACCTGCGGTGCAGCGAAACCATCCCGAAGATCTGCATCGTCAGCCCGGCGCGAGAGGGCGGCGATATAGCCACCCGCTACTTCACCCCGCAGAACGCCCATCCGTCCTTGGCGGTGTCCGGCGGCTGCTGCCTGGCGGCGGCCTGCCTGGCCGAGGGCACCGTGGCCCATGCCCTGCTGGCGCGGGCACCGGCCATCGGCGAGGAGCAGGGCGAGTACCCGCTGGCGATTGAAAACCCCGCCGGGGTGCTGGAGACCCTGATCAATGCCCGGCGGGCCGGCGATGAGTTGTTGATCGACGGCGCCGCCTACCGACGCAGCGCGCAGATTCTGTTGCAGGGCAGCACACCGCTGTACAACGCCTCGCCTGAACTGACGGCCGCCCTTGGCGCCTTGTAGCTGCTGCCGCAGGCTCGCCAGCGCCCCCCCAACCGCCGAGGCTCCTGCGCAGCCTGCGGCAGCGGCGACAGAAGCCCGCTGGCTGGGCAGGCCATGACGGCTCAGCGCTGGGGGAAATCTCGGCGCAGCGCATCCACCCTCGCCAGCAGCCGAGGCACGGAATTGCAGGCCAGGGGCAACGTCACCTGGCAACCGTCCAGCCGTTGCGCCGGTTTCAGCCAGGGCGGTGCGGCCTCAAGGCAAAAGTGGATCTGGATCTGTGGCTCGGGGCCGCCCAGGTAGTGAAATGCCAGGCAGGGCTCGGTGAACCAGCAGGGTCGGGGAGGGCCTTCGGGTTGACCCAGGGCCTGTAGCCACTGGGCCAACTGATCGAGCTCGTGGGTCCTCAGGCAGGCATCCTTGAAACGCCAGGCTCCTTGGGGATGTTCGATGCGGCCCTGCACCATCAGCCAGTTGGCGTCCAGTTGATCATGGCTGCCGGGGAACTCGTAGCCGAGGATGTCCAGTTCCACCCTCAGCTCAGGCGGGGCCCTGAATATTAGGGGCATATCAGCGAGCCTCGCCGCCATCGGGGAGAAACTGCGGCACCTTCTGCTGCAACAACTGGATCAGCTCCGGGTCCATGAACTCGTAGTCATCGGGAATGTTCAGGCAGACGATCTGCTGCTTGTGCAGGTGCGCCTTGAAGCGTTTGCGCAGTTTTTCCCGGTGGCGGGTTTCCATCACCACAATCAGCCCGGCCCATTGCACCAGCTCTGGGCCCAGGGGCACCTCGGCGTCGTGGTTGAGGCCCGCCGAGGCGGTCTCGATCCCCGGCCAGTCGGCGAACAGCTGCTCGGCGGTGGGGCTGCGCAGCTTGTTCTGGCTGCAGACAAACAGGACATTGAGCATTCGGCCAAACTCCCTGGCACATGCACCCGGCCCGTAGAGGGCGGGGCAAAGGCGCTGATTTTTCGGGGCTTTGGCCGCGCTGTCCAGCAACTTGTGGCGGGGGCGGGCGGTTTTCATTGGTCAGGGCAATTTGCCCGGGCCTTGCCAGCGCTGCCAAACTGTCGACCCTATTTGCCCGCGTCAGCCATTCCATGCCCGCAGCGCTGTTCACTTCACCCCATCTGGGCCTGGCCCTCAGGCGCTGGCGCCTGTTGCACCGGGTCAAGCAGCAGCACGCCGCCGAGCTGTTCGGCGTGGCGCAGTCGAGTATTTCCCGTTGGGAAAACGGCCGGCAGGCCATGGAACCGGCGGAACGTGCGCGCCTGGAACACCTGCTGGCGGCCAACCTCAGCGCTGCCGCCGACCAGGCCCTGGCCCGGTTGGTGAACGACAGCCCGCGGCCAGTGCACCTGGTGTGCGACCTGACCCACCGCCTGCTGGCCTGTTCGCCAACCCGCGCCGGGCAGTTCGGCGTGCCCCTGAGCGAGCTGCTGGGCCAGTCGCTGTGGGGCTTTTGCACAGAGGAAATTGTCGGCAAAGAGGCAGCCCTGGATGATCTGGGCTGGCGCGAAGTGCTGGCGCCACCGTCCCTGGAGTTCTTCAGCGGCCACAACGATTCGGCCATCGTGCCCATCGCCGCGAGCCAGTGCCGCTGGACCCGCCTGAACCTGTCCGATGGCAACGCCGTGCGGCTGGTGGAAACCCTCTGAGCGGTGTCGAACCCCGCCGCGGATATTTTATCCGTGGACCTGAATGCCGCGGCTGACTAGTCTGCTTGGCCATCGTCCGCGGTCCTTCGGTGCGGATGATTGCCCGGTAACTTTCGCCAACCAACACAGGCTTGAACATGAACAGCGAACTTCTCCGCGGTCGACTCGAATTTCTCCGCGAAGCCGAGAAACTCAAGGACGTGCTGCGCAGCGCCCACACCTCCAGCGGCCGCCAGGAAAGCACCGCCGAGCACAGTTGGCGCCTGTGCCTGATGGCGCTGCTGTTCGAAGACCAACTGGGTGACCTGGACCTGCTGCAGGTACTGAAAATGTGCATCGTCCACGACCTGGGGGAGGCCATTCATGGCGATATCCCTGCGGTGGAGCAGGGCGCCCACCCGGACAAGAGCCAGCAGGAGCGCGAAGACCTGCAGTTCCTCGCCCGGACCCTGGACGCTCCGGCGCGCCAGCGCCTGCTGGACCTGTGGGACGAATACGAAGGCGCCGTCAGCACCGAGGCGCGCACGGTCAAGGCCCTGGACAAGCTGGAAACCCTGCTGCAACACACCCAGGGCCAGAACCCGGCGGACTTCGACTACCGCTTCAATCTCGACTACGGCCGCCGCTATACCAGCGCCACGCCGTTGTTCCAGGCCCTGCGTGAGCAAATCGATGCCGATACCCAGCGCCGCCTGGACGCTGCCGAGTGATTCCTGAACGTTTTAATGGAGTACCACGACTGTATGAGCCTGATTCTCAGAGCCGAACGCCCGAGCGACATCCCTGCCATCGAACAGGTCACCCGCGAAGCCTTTCTTGACGCCGCGCATTCCAGCCACACCGAGCAGCACATCGTTAACGCCCTGCGCAGTGCCGGCGCCCTGACCCTGTCCCTGGTGGCCGAAGACGAAGGGCAGGTGGTGGGCCATGCCGCGATCTCGCCTGTGACCTTGAGCAGCGGCGAACCCGGCTGGTACGGGCTGGCCCCGGTGTCGGTGACGCCGGCGCGCCAGGGCCAGGGCATTGGCGCGCAACTGGTCCGCCAACTGCTGGCTCAACTGCAAGCCCTCGGTGCGGCCGGCTGCGTGGTGCTGGGCGACCCCGGCTACTACTCGCGCTTTGGCTTCCAGGCCGGGCAGGGCCCGCTGCTGCCCGGAGTCCCGCCGGAGTACTTCCAGGCCCTGGCGTTCCACGGGCCATACCCGACGGGCGAGGTCAGCTTCCACCCGGGCTTCGACGCCCAGGGTTGAGGCGTTGGGGCGCGGCCAGCACGCCCTGATTCAAGAAGCCCTGCAACGGTCATGGTTTTTTTATGCCGAGGTCATGCAGCGAAGCTATTTTTACCTTCGCTTGCCCTTCACTACGCTTTTCATACGGACGTCCAGCCTCGGGCCGACATCGAGCGACCAGGTAGCCGCGCCCGAAGGAGTGAATCATGTCCAACCAAGCCAAGTGTCCGTTCAAACACAGCGCCGGCGAAGGCACCAGCAACCGTGACTGGTGGCCCGGCCAACTGAACCTGAAGATCCTCCACCAGCACTCGCACCTGTCCGACCCCATGGCCGAGGGTTTCGACTACGCCGCCGAATTCAACAGCCTGGACCTGGCCGCAGTGAAGCGCGACCTGCTGGCGCTGATGACCGATTCCCAGCCTTGGTGGCCGGCGGACTTCGGCCACTACGGCCCGCTGTTCATCCGCATGGCCTGGCACAGCGCCGGCACTTACCGCATCGCCGATGGCCGTGGTGGCGCCGGTGGTGGCCAGCAGCGTTTCGCCCCGCTCAACAGCTGGCCGGACAACGTCAGCCTGGACAAGGCGCGGCGGCTGATCTGGCCGATCAAGCAGAAATACGGGCGCAAGCTCTCCTGGGCCGACCTGATCATCCTCACCGGCAACGTCGCCCTGGAATCCATGGGCTTCAAGACCTTCGGTTATGCCGGTGGCCGCCAGGACGTCTGGGAACCGGAAGACAGCGTCTACTGGGGCAGCGAAACCACCTGGCTCGGCGACAGCCGCTACAGCGGCGATCGGGAGCTGGAGAACCCCCTGGGGGCGGTGCAGATGGGCCTGATCTACGTCAACCCGGAAGGCCCCAACGGCAACCCCGACCCCCTGGCGGCGGCCCGGGACATCCGCGAAACCTTCGCCCGCATGGCCATGGACGACGAAGAAACCGTGGCCCTGATCGCCGGCGGTCACACCTTCGGCAAGACCCACGGCGCCGGCCCGGCGAGCCATGTCGGTCCGGAACCGGAAGCCGCCGGTTTGGAACAACAGGGCCTGGGCTGGAAAAGCAGCTTCGGCACAGGCGTTGGCGGCGACGCCATCACCAGCGGCCTGGAAGTGATCTGGACCACCACCCCGACCCACTGGAGCAACGACTTCTTCGACCACCTGTTCGGCTTCGAATGGGAGTTGACCACCAGCCCCGCCGGCGCCCACCAATGGCAACCCAAGGGCGGCGCCGGCGCCGACAGCGTGCCCGACCCCCACGACCCGAATAAGCGCCGCACGCCGTCGATGCTCACCACCGACCTGTCGCTGCGTTTCGACCCGGCCTACGAGGCGATCTCCCGGCGCTTCCATGAGCACCCCGAGCAACTGGCCGAAGCCTTCTCCCGGGCCTGGTTCAAACTCACCCACCGCGACATGGGCCCCCGGGCCCGCTACCTGGGCCCGGAAGTGCCGGTCGAGGAACTGATCTGGCAAGACCCGATTCCCGCGGTGAACCACTCGCTGATCGACGCCCAGGACATCCAGCCGCTCAAGGAGCAGATCCTTTTGTCCGGGCTGTCCGTGGCGCAACTGGTATCCACCGCCTGGGCCTCGGCCTCGACCTTTCGCGGCTCGGACAAGCGTGGCGGTGCCAACGGCGCACGTATTCGCCTGGCGCCGCAGAAAGACTGGGAGGTCAACCAGCCGGTGCAACTGGCCCAGGTGCTGCGCAGCCTGGAAGCCATCCAGGGCGCCTTCAACAATGCTCAGAGCAACGGCAAGCGCGTATCCCTGGCGGACCTGATCGTCCTCGGCGGCTGCGCGGCGGTGGAGCTGGCGGCGAAAAATGCCGGTTACAGCATCACGGTGCCGTTCGCCCCAGGGCGCATGGACGCCAGCCAGGAACAGACCGACGTCGAATCCTTCGCCGTGCTCGAACCCGTGGCCGATGGCTTTCGCAACTACCTCAAGCCGGTCAGCGGCGTCACCGCCGAAGCCTTGCTGGTGGACAGAGCGCAACTGCTGACCCTGACCGCCCCGCAACTCACCGTACTTTTGGGCGGCCTGCGGGTGCTGGGGGCCAACGTCGGGCAATCGCCCCACGGCGTGTTCACCACCAGGCCGCAGACCCTGAGCAACGACTTCTTCGTCAACCTGCTGGACATGGGCACCCAATGGAAAGCCCTGTCCGAGGCCCGCGAACAGTTCGAAGGCAGCGACCGCGTCAGCGGGCAGTACAAGTGGAGCGGCACTCGGGTTGACCTGCTGCTGGGCTCCAACTCCCAGTTGCGGGCCCTGGCCGAGGTGTATGCCGCGGCGGACGCGGGCGAGAAGTTCGTGCGCGACTTTGTCGCGGCCTGGGACAAGGTGATGAATCTGGACCGGTTTGATCTGCGTTGAGGGCAAGGGATTAACGTCCAGCAACTGGCGGCCCCCGACTTGAGCATTCAGGTCGAGGGCTGCGGCTGTCTGTGGCAAGTGCTGGCAACTTCCTCGACCCTCTTATTCCCCCCCAGCAGAAGAATTAGTGCCAGGCAAAACGCTCTGCGAACTCGCACGGTGCTGGATGCACTATGGCAAAATGCCCTGCATCAATTCAGGGAGCCAGGGATGAAAGCTATTGTCGTTGCAGCGCTACTGTTACTTACAGGGTGCGTAGCAAAGGTTGTTGAATACAAGGCATTGCCTATTACACAGAGTCAGGCGGAGTCGATCATTGAACAGGTACTGATGGAACAACCGCTGAAAACCAGACCCGAACAAGTGTTCTTCACGGACGAATATATTGGCTACGGCAGTGGGACCATTTCTGCCACCAGCGGCTTTGCAAGTGCAACGCCTATCGGTGTAGGAGCCATAGCAGCCGGCAGCTCCAAGACTTCCTCCAAAGCGGTGCAAACCCGTATCTATTTCAACTCGATTGGTAGCGTTACGCTCTACTCAAAGCGTGGTCGTTGGGTCGTGCAGACCAGGAACCAGGCAGGTGGAGTGCTGAACAGTTCGCAGGTCGACACGCAGCAGAAGGCTCAGCGGTTCGTTGACGCCATGTTGTTTTTCAAACGGACCTAATGCCGCGCAGGGTAGCTCACTGAAAGGCAGCGGCAGGTGATGGTCCCTAGTCGCTTGATCTGCTTCAAGGCAACTTCAGGCCGGGTAAAACGATAACGCCTCCCTAGGGAGGCGTTTTTGCGAGCGCGGTCGAGGCGTTTCGAGCACGACTGGCGGCAATCAGGGCGGGCCATGTAGCGCCCGCCAAGCGCTTACTTGGTCTTGAGGTACTCATTGAGAAACGCCTGGGCATCGCCATAGCTGGACAGGTTGCTGTCATAACCCACCTTCAGCGGCTTGGCCTCACCCGGCAGATGCAACTCGCCATAGCCTTCCTGAAGCAGCAGCACCACGAACTTCTGCCCGTCCACCTGAGTGAAGTAACGGGTGTCACGCGAGGTTTGCTCCACGCTCATTTTCTGAATGCGCATGTTCCAGTCGTGGTCGGCGTCTTCCACCTGCACCAGCGCCTGATTGGCGCTGCGCTCATCGATGCGCAGAGTCCAGACCTTCACCCCGTGTGGCCCGGTGTAGGCCACGATCTTGTCCGCCACCTGTGGCCGTTCCTCGGCCTGGGCCAGCCCAGCTCCCAGTACCCACGCCATGACCCATGCGGCCGTCCAGCGGTAATAAAGCTGCATCCTTCAAGCTCCTGAATATGTAAACGGGGGCTCATTGAAGCGGACCGGTGCTGCTCTGCCAAGTACCCTGAACAGCGCACGGGGTCCAAATCCCTGTACACACAACCCGCGCAGGGCCCGCAGCCAGTGGGTTACCATCCGCCGCCTGAGCGCCAAGGCACAACGCCTGCGCTTGCCCGGCAAGGTAGCCGGTAAGCCCCCAGCCTCTTAAGGACAACCCCCATGAGCCAACTGACAGCGCTGATTGAACAAGCCCGTGAAGGACTTTGCATCCAGCAAAGCATCTCGCCGATCGGCTGGGAGCTCATCTCCAGACAATGCGGCGCGGCGGAAATTGCCGAGATCAAAACCCGCATCGCTTCCCTCACCGCTGCCAGGGAGGCTGTCGAAGAATGGGATGGCGACACCCTGGATGATTACTACTTTGCGATTGCCAGCTTCACCCGTCTGCTGGAACTGGCCACGGCCTACGCACAAGGTGAATGAACATGTCGGTGGACCGCACAACGGATTATTTCGAGAGCAGCGAGGGCGCCGTGCGCCTATGGATAGAGCAGGGCAGTGCAATTCATCTCAAGGCCATCAGCCCGCATAACGATCCGGTGGAACTGACGGCAGAACAGGCCCGGGAACTGGCCCAGGCACTGCAACGTTTGGCCGGCCGCCTTGCGGACTGAAAGCAGTCCCAAGACCAGCGCCCACGCAACCACCTGGGCAACGGCACACCTGAGAGGAACAGACCCTGTTTAACGAACTAGTGTTTTTGCCCGAAGACCCCGACCAGGACTCCGCCTACCTCGGCGGCAATCCCTACCTGCCTGAGTCCATCCCTTGGCCCACTGACTCGACGGGCGCCCCCTTGCTGCACCTTGCCAGTCTGCCGGCCAGCTTTATCAATCGATACCTTGCAGGCATGCAATTGAATGACGAGCTGGTGGTTTCGCTGTTTACGCCTTACTCAATCGTCAGCGACACCTACATCGAGCAGGCCATGCAAGAGGGCGGCAAGGTGCTGGCCTACAGGCCCGCGGCGCGACAGGTGGATGGTTACGGACAGCCCATCACCCCGGCGCGGCGAATTGACGTGGTTGAAAATCCGCGGCAGGACAGCGACGAAAACGGCCTGGCCAAGATCGCCGGAATACCCGCCTGGATTCAGGGCCAAGAGACACGCCCAGCCTTGAACTATGTACTGCAGATCAACAACTCCCGGCTGAACAGGGCCGCTCCAGGGCACAAGGGCATTTTGGTCGGCGGAACCGGTTATCTGCTGTTGAAGCAAGGCATTGATGACGAAGACCTGATGGCCGGGGCCCTGATCATCCAGAGTTCATAAGAAAGGGGGCGGGCCCTCAGCCCACGAGGGCAAAATCCTTGGGATCGAAGCGCTCGCGGGTGTCCATCTGAATGTTGCGCAGGTTCGCGGTTTGCTGATGGCTGGCGTACAGCGGCTCGGCAAAGTAGGCGATCAGCAGCGAACGCCGGCGCGCACCGCTGGGGTTCAGACTGGCCCCATGCACCAGATCGGCATCGAACAGCAGAATGTCCCCCGCCGTGCCTGAAAGCTGCACCGCGCCGGATTCGTCGGCGAAGTCGAACGCCCCTTCCTGCACCCCCGGGCGATGACTGCCGGGAACAAGGCGCGTCGCACCGTTCTCTGGGCCGTAGTCATCGAAATAGGCGATAGCGTTCACCACATCCCCCGGCCGCTGCGCCGAAAAATCCCGATGCAACTGCTGATGACCGCCCCCGGCCAGCGGCTCGCGCCCCTCCACCTGGGCGAGAAAGAAGCGCTCGGCGATCAACTCGCCCACCACCGCCAGCACCTGGGGCAGGCGGCATAGGGCCTGCACCTGTGCATCCATATCCAACTGCGAATGACGCCAGTCCCAGCCACGGGGCACCGGCCATTGGTCCGAGGGCTTTACCCCGGCATCGAAGGTGGTGCGCAGGTTCGCCAGCCAGTCGGCCGGGATGGCCTGGCGCAGCAGGGCATAGCCATTGCGGTGGAGCTGTTCGCGGGCGGTCATGGGGGCTGGATATCCTTATCTGCAATAACCCGTCGAGCATACCTGTGGGCAAAAGCCCTGGACATAACCGGCGACGGTTTAGCGGTTGCCTCAGCGCGAACAGCCGCCTAGTCTGCTGCGGTCGCTGCAAAATCAGCGACCGGGCCTGAGAACCCGGTAAGATGCAGGCGCACAAGCGCCCGCCCATGTTGGAGGGGCTGTAACGATAAGTTACCCAAGGTATTGCTCACACAGGTAATAGATACAAAAAACCAAGCAATAAACAAGGCAGTCCTAGAGGAGCAAAATTGTCAAGATGGTGCCGTCCCGAACTGGCTAGGGGATGCTCAAAAGACCTCTGATATCGCTTTAACCATCGTCATACTGCCGTTTGTCGCGCTCACTCAAAACTACGCCGCCGCACATATTGATCTTGGTGAAGTTTATAAAGGTAGACCTTTGGGTGGAGATAACGCACTAATTCCTAAAGCGAGAGCTGATGTCTTGGACGCGCTTAAGATAGACGGTGATGCGAGAAAGTTTTTGGAGAACCCCGTAGTCGAGGCAGGTAATGTCGTCACTGGTACCGCAGAAGTAGTTGTGAAGGCAGTCGAGGACTTTTTTAAGAAGCCGTTCGGTTAATCCAGAGAAGCCTAACATGTCGTATATGGACTTTACGTTAGATTTCATAGGAGACATCACGTGCTAACCGTTCAAAGCCTTATCGGTCAGCTTGCATTGCTCATGATAGAGAAGCTTGTTGTTTCTCCTTTTCCATAAGGCGATAAAAATTTCGATTATTGAAAAGCCCCAGATAGCTAACGCAAAATACCAGCCGCCGTTTTGGCGACGTAAAGCGGTAGGCTGGATTTCGTTGTTAACCAATGCCGCCCGGATTATCACTTAGCTTATCTGGGTTTGGCTTTGAGTTCGTCTCAGATTTTTCCTTCGATTCTTTTCCAAGTATATAGCCAGCAATAGTGCCAAGAAGACCAATGACTGGCGCAATTTGTTTTTCCGAATAACCCGCCACAATAAGGAATACTGCACCTATAACAATGAGTATGGTGCCAAATGGGCGCAGCAGAATATCAGGCTTCTTATTTCTTTGAATGAGGTAGGTGATGCAGAGCAGAACGAACACCCCAAACCCGACGACAACACATGAGAGTATTAGGCTGTCGTTATATGCACCGTTAGCCATTGCGTCGGAGTTGGCGACGACGCTTGCGGCCGCTTGTTGAGTCTCATTAGTTAAGACGCTTATTTCGGCCTTGAGTTGGTTTATATACTCTTGGCTCATTGCATCACCTTCGGTATTTTTGACTCAAGCTCAGCTACAAGTCGTTCGTATTTTGAGATGATTTCCTGCTGTTTAGCGACTTGCTTTTCCAGCGCATAAATACGCTTACTCAAGGCATCTTCCTGTATGGCTTGAACAAGTGCCGCTCTCTCGATCTTGACCGACGCACCGTAAACCTCTTGACTAATCGCTGGGTTCGTGATTTTGACGTCGTCGGCAATTCTTCCAAGTTCGGAAGTTATGTCTCCTAGAAGGCCTGCGGACATGGCCTGAGTTGGTAGCAGGACGCACACGGAAAAAAGTATCGCTCTCATATATCCATCCTGGTAATGGCTAATACATTGGTGACTTTGCTGTCGCTTAAAAATGAGCATGTAGCATTCAATGCTGCGGACACAGATAAGCTATTGAACTTCATACAAGCGGCCGCGATAAGTACAGCAGAACAGAAGGGGGAACTCGACATTGGCACGTCGCTGTCGATACGTAGTGGCTAGAGGCTAGTAGAGGAAAATGGAGCTGTCCAGGATAAGGAAAAGACTAAGCCTCTCAGGATTGTCGGATCCACGTAATGATTCATTTAGAGGTCTGCTACTGGCACCACATTACGATCGGCAGAATCGCACCTGACGTATAGGCACTCATGATCGGTGGCTACTGGCTGTAAGCAGACGCTGGTATTGCATACTACTAGGCTAGCCCCTGGTGAAGTGACAACAGAAGAGCAGATATCCTCTGCATCAATCTCAAAACTACTTATCCAAACGCTTTGTTTAAGGGAGCAAACATGACCGTTGAAATCACCGAGTTCGGACAATTGTTAGAGTCCGGGCGGCGCTATCTGTACGGAGCCGCCACCCTCGCTGAACTAAACGGTCGAGTCAGGGCAACGCTGGAGGCCGGACACTTCTGGGGAGCAGCAGCGCCACTCACGGACGTCGCCCGAAACTGGGAACACATGATTAACCGCACCTGGAATGAAATGGGCGAGCAACCCGCTCCGCTGACCGAGGCCCAGTTCAGCGAGTGGTTGCGGCAGCAGTTCTACTTCCCAGCCCGTGACAGCTAGTTGTCACTAAACGAAAGAGCGGTGCAGGGCGCTACCGCTCAGAATTACCTCCCTCAAAACGTCGGCGGCGTGATCACCGACAACACCAGCGCATCCTCCCCAGGATTCCCATACTTATGCGGTTCCTGGCTGGAGTTGCCCTGAGCGTCCGGCAAACACGCCTGCCTGAGGCCTTCGCCCTTATGGCTGGGATAGCGAAGGTGACTTCGCCGGATGCTTAAGGGCAGCGATAAACATTTCCTGAGAGGGTGACGTTGGTTTGCTCCAATCGGTCGTCCGAACCGGTTTGGCCAGCTCGTTGAGTGAGCAGATAAACCCGATTGCCGCCCATCGCAGCTGCTTTGTTTTTCAGGTCATTACGGGCTCCGGTCTCTAGGTCGGCGTTCCCGGTGATACTGCCCAGCAGAAAGTTGCCTTGACTACCCGTGACATCTCCCAAGAATTGGCATTCAGGGCCTGGCTCGTTATGGGTGATGCGTACGGTGTTGGCAGTGGGACCCACAATAGGTGTAGGCGCACAACCTGCCAGCCCAAGTAAAGCAGTGGACAAACTGATGCAAATTAGAGCGCGAGAGACAAGCATGTACACGATTCCTTTCCTACCAAAATGAAGTTGCCCTTTGGATAGTCTGCTAGGGCTTTAAGCCCGCGCAGTATCTGGTTTCGGTAGAGCAGGAACTGTATTGATTAGTAATTTTTCCTGTACATTTTTAAACAGTTACCCTGTGAACCGGACGCCCATTCGTATGCGGCCTGGCATCCCGTCTTGTGCAACTGAACTGATTCAGCTGCTTGTGCTTAAGCTGATGATTTGCTGGAGTCGGTGGCACTCCAGCTCAGCAAGACGACATCCTATTCCGATCACGCGGAGGTTCAGAGTAAATGGTCATCGTGTGAGTAATTCCTCAAGCGTTATAAACGCTGAACTTCGAAACCTCCCCTGAGCGACTTATCCAAAGTCCTTGAACGGTGCTAAATGGGGAAACACTTAAGTCAAGTGACGAGCTATTAGAAGCAACCCAATCACGGTGGCCTGTCAGTCTTGGAAAGAAGCGCCACATTCACTTTGAAGTCGCAGGCTGATGAAGTCTGCTTTTAGTCGAACGCTGTGGTGTCGACTCCAACCTTTCCACGCCCCTTAAAACGTCGGCGGCGTGATCACCCACAACACCAGCGCATCCTCCTCCCCAGGATTCCCATATTTATGCAGCTCCTGGCTGGAGAAGCTAAAGCTATCCCCCTCACTCAACTGAAAATGCCGTTCGCCCACCCACAGTTCAAAACTCCCCGACAGCACATACCCGGCTTCCTCGCCCTCATGGCTATAGCTCTCCTTGCTGTACCTCCCCGGCGGAAACCTCGAGTGCAGAAACTCCAGCTGCCGGGTCGGTTGGGGCGTCAGCAACTGATCAATAATCCCGTTCTCATAATTCACCTGCAGCCGCATCACGCTGTCAGGCGAGCAGGCACTGCAAGCCCTGGCGGAGCTGGAGTTCGTCCTGATCTCGCTACACAAGATGGGCGCCTATTACATGGACAAACCCGTGGCCGACTACCAGCGCACCACCACCGATTTCATCGATAACCAGCAGGTCACCCAGCGTCTGGCCCAGGTGCGCAGGATTCTCAGCGAACCTTTCGACCGGACCCTGGGGGACGACGATATGGATGACATCGAGCGTCATGTGCAAGGGCTCGAACGGTAGCGCCCCGAGTAACCGCGCGGTCATTAGCCATCGTTTTTTCAAGGAACCTGCTATGTCCCGGATCAGCATCGCCACGGCAACTCCCGCCACCAGCCTGGTGCTGGTGAAGTTTCTTCATCAGCGCCTGGGCCTGTCCCTGAGCGTTGCCCAGGGCTATCTGCGCCGTGGCGCCGAAGGCTTCTTCTACAGCGCCAGGCTGTTTCACAACGACTATGTGGAGCGAGAACAGGAACTGCGCGACATCCTCGCCTTCTGCAATGAAGCCCAGGTGCCGCTGCTGATTGTGGAGACCGACCCCGAGCTGGAGTGGACCGGTGTGGCGCCCGCAGAGATCGACATGTTCTCGATGCTCGACGAGCACCTGTTCAATCTGCTTGAGGCCTTTGAAGAGGATTATCAATAACGCCCGGGAGCGGGCCTGTGCCGCCCAACTGAATGCGCGGTGTTCCTAAAGTTATGGCCTTCGGGGTCGAGACCTTGGTGCTGTCCGTCCGTCAATAAGGATATTCCGTGTTCAGAACCCTCCTCAGGGCCACCGCCCTTGTCGCCACGCTGGCGATGACCGGCTGTGTCTCCTACAACGTCACCGGCCCCCTGGGCGCGCCGCTGCATTCAGCGCCTGTCAGCAGCCCGCGCACCGCGCAAATCGCCGATGTGCAGGTGTCCGCCCCGGGCATTGACGAAGCCAACCGCACCGCCATCGGCCGCTCCCTGACCGCCCAGTTGACGCCCTACGTGAAGAGCGCCGGCTACTTCCAGCAGCTCAGCGAATTCCCCACCCGCCTGGGGGAGAACGACGTGGTGCTGAAGTTCAACATGACCTCCCTCAAGGGCCACCGCGGGCCGCACCCGGGCTACGTGCCGGGGGCCTTGCTGACCCTGACCCTGTGGATCTGGGTCAACGGCCCGATCTACGTCGACAGCTTCGACCTGGCCGGTGATCTGTCGATTGTCGACCGCGACGGCAAGGAACTGGCCAGTGCCAGGGAGCAGCTGAAGTTCGAGCGCAATGTCGGTCTGTATGGGCGCGAATACTGGGCCCCGACCCAGGGCGCCAAGCAACTCAACGAGCTGGTCGGCAAATTGCTCGACACCGCCACCGCCCGGTTGGCGCAACACTAGGATCAAGGAGCGTCACATGCTGGGTTTCATCAAACACCCACTGGTACTCGCCGCAGTGCTGCTGAGCGGCTGCGTGTCGTACTCGCAAAAGGAACTGGCGCCGGTCACGGCCTGGCCACCCACCGCCCAGGCGGAACAACACAAACCCACGGCCTTCGTGCGCACCACGGCGATGAATCAGGTCAATGGCGGCCCGGCCAATGCCGCTGCCGGCGCTCCGGCCGCCGCCTGGGAAGCGGTGGTGGCCGAGACCTACCGCCAGTCCGGGCGCCTGTCCCGGGTCAGCACCGACAAGGTCGAATCGGATCTGTACGCCGAAGCCACCCTGTACAACAACGAACAGTTCAGCATGGCCTCGGCCATCATCACCGGCGCCACCTTCTTCATCATCCCGTCCACGGCGAAGAACACCTTCACCCTGGAAACCGTGTTCAAGGACAAGGACGGCAAGGAACTGGGGCGGATTCGCAAGAGCGAGTCGGTACGCACCTGGATGCAACTGTTGCTGATCGTGGCGATTCCCTTCCAGCAGGACACCCGCGACGTGGTCCGGGAGCTGGCCCGTAGCACCCTGGATGAAGCGGTGCAACGCCGTCTGCTGTAAGGGTTGTTGCAGCGGGATGGATGCAGTTGAAGCGCCGCTTGTCCCTGGAAGGGCAAGCGGCGTTTTTTCATCGGCGGGGTTTGGCTTTTGAGGCCCGGGGCCTTAGCGCTGCTCCAGCCAGTATTGATGCAGGGCCCGGGCTGCGGGCTCGATCGCGGCCACCTGCTGGCGATGCTGATCCAGGTCCAGGTCGGCGGGTAGTTCGAAGTTGTCCTGTTCGGCACAGTCGATGATTGCCTGCAGCAGAGCGGCTTGTGGCGCCGGCATCGGCGCCCAGTTGCCCACGGCTACCCCGCGCAGGTAGCCGAAACACCATTCCTCAGCCAGGGTCAGCATCTGTTGCTGATGCTCGGTCTGCTCGAAACGGGCATGGAAAGCGCTGGGGGCGGCGCTCAGCTGTTGTGCCAGGGTATTGATATGGCGCACACAGAGGTCGATGAACTGACGGCATTCCTCGGGGCTTTGCCACTCCGGGTTTTGCCCGCCCCAGATGGCCGGGAACCACTCGGCGATATCCACCTGCGCCGGGCTCGACACCAGGGCGGCAAGGTAGCCATCGAGTTCGGAGGGATTGAGTACCAAGTGATCGTCACCGTACTGCAGCAGGGTGTTTTCGATGACGTCGAACTCGGCGTCGTTCAGTGGCTGATTCTGCATCTCGCTATTCCTGGATGAGGCCTGTCCCGCTGATCAAGCCACGGGATGAAAAAAGTGCCGCGCAGAATGAGGCTTGAAGGTTTTTTTCCAGATCCGATTATCCAGATGTCTCGGCCATCTCACGGCATTCGAACCCCTTTGCTTGTGGTTTGCAGATAAGCGCGTGCAGCGCTCAAGCATCCCTGAGCAAGTCCTGGGCATCCAGCAGGCGATAGGCAATTTCCGGGCGATTTTCCATGGCTCGGCGGATCGCCGCCGGGATCGATTGGCGGGTCTTGCGGCACAGACCGGGGTGCTCGGCCAGGGCGATGGCGATGCCGCGCATGCTGCGCACTTCGTTGTCGCTGGGGGTGATTTCTACGCGGATGCCCAGTTGCTGGTACATCCGCCGTTGCATGTGTTCCAGGTCCGCCAGGTCCTTAAGGTTTTCCAGGCGTTCGAGCAGGCGTTTTTCCTCCTGGCGCGTGAGGTTGAGGATGCGCAGGTCGGCTCCGGGGGTGTCCAGCAACTGCTCGCGCTGGCAAATACAGGCGCCGGGCGGGCAGGGTAGGCGGATTGGAGTGCTAGGGTTCATGGGGAACCATCATAGCGACCCCGCAGAAGCTGTCAGAGAAAAATATGCAGTCGACCGCATCCGTTTTCCCGGTAGGTCCGTATGGTCCTTACCCTTCCGGTGAAGGGGCAAGCTTCCTCATCAGGGAGAGCCAGGGACATGCAAGCACTGCAGCCAGCAAACCCCGTAGTAACCCAGGACGACCCACAGTTGTTGCCGCGCCTGCTGGCCGGCGAGCAGCAGGCCTATCGCGAACTGGTCAGGCGGCATTCGGGTGCCATGCGTTCGGTGGCGTTTGCCATCGTCGGCCAACGGCACGTCGATGACGTGCTGCAGGAAGCCTGGTTGGCCATCGTGCGCAATCTCGGTGGCTTCCAGTGTCGTTCCAGCCTCAAGACCTGGATGCTGACCATCACCGCCAATGCGGCCAAGAGCCGTTATGTACAGAATCGTCGCGATCTGGGGCACAGCACGCTGCCGGCGCCCCCTGGCAGTCTTGGCCCTGAGCGCTTCTCGGCGACGGATGGCAGCTGGGCACCGGCGCCCGTGGAATGGCATGAGGACAGCCCGGAAGCACTGCTGGATGAAGAACAGTTGCGTGATTGCATGGAGCAAGTATTGAGTGCCATGCCGGGGCTGCAAAGCCGGGTGTTGTTGCTGCGTGAGCGTCAGGGCCTGGAGCTGGAGGCGATCGCCGAGCAACTGCAGATTTCCCTGACCAACGTGCGAGTGCTGCTGCACCGTGGGCGCTTGAAGCTGTTCGCTGCCATCGAGCGACATCAAGGGGTCTGATGCGCTGTCAGTACATCCTGCGCCTGGCTTCGATCCTGGTAATGGTCGGGGCATTCAGGATCGCTGGCTGCCGTTGCGAGTGGTTCAGGGGGGGGCTGGATCAAGGATGCCGTAGTCGAGGATCAAGCTACAGGTTGCGTTGCACCTCACGACTATTTATTTTTTGACTCTTGAGAACAACAACGACCCTCGGTACTTGGAGTCTTCATGAACCTTGCCACTCTGGCATTATTTCTCCCGGCCTGTTTCGCACTGAACATGGCGCCTGGTCCCAATAACCTGCTGTCGGTACGCAACGCCACCACCTATGGCTTTCGCACGTCATGCCTGGCCGGAGTTGGGCGTCTGCTAGCGTTTTCGCTGATGATTGCCCTGGCCGCAGCCGGGCTCGCGGTGGTGCTGCAAGCCTCGGAGTTGCTGTTCTACGGGATCAAGATCCTCGGGGTGGCCTATTTGCTGTACCTGGCCTATCAGTTATGGACGGCGGACACCCAGGTCGAAAGCGAGAAAAAGACGCGGTTGTCCGGTCTGTTCGCCTTGAGCCGGCAGGAGTTCCTGGTGGCCATCGGCAACCCGAAAGCGGTGTTGATCTTCACCGCGTTCCTGCCCCAGTTCGTTGATCCTGCAGCGCCGGTAGCCCCGCAGTTTTTGCTGCTGGGGGCGCTGTTCCTGGTGCTGGAGTGGATCGCCATCAGTGCTTATGCCGGTATGGGCCTGCACATGCGGCGCTGGTTCGCGGAGCCGGGTGGCAAGCGGTTGTTCAATCGTTGCTGCGCGGTGTTGCTGTCTATCGCGGCGTCAGTGTTGGTATTGGCCCGTCGCAGTTGAGAGTAATGATTAGGTGCGAGTGACAGTGTTGTGTCAGTGGTCGTGGCACTGGGCATAATGCTTGAAGAACCCTCTTGCGAACTTTGTCGCAAGAGGGTGTTGTTGCTTAATTGACGTAGATGTACGGGTCCCAAGAGCAGTAGCCAAGAACTTTGTTACTGCTGTCAACGATCATGAAAGCCCAGGAATATCTGATTTTTCCAGGTCTTTCTGCGTTACCTTGCCAATAAAAGTTCTCCACACTTTGTTTTTGTGGCGTGCCGGCATGATTTTTTGTATTAATCAATGGCAAGGGCGAGTTGTATACATCGGAAGGTGCTGGGCCATCAGAGTTGGGGCCAATGGAACCGGGACCGTCTGTTTGTGAGTACTGATACAGCAGTACCGCCTTATCTAGCCCTTTGGACAGGCTGGTGGAGCGCCAGCGAATCACGTCGCCGGACTGGACGTTGATGGACAGCTCAGCTGTGCCCTGGCTGGCGCCGACAATATCGGCATTGCTGATCATGTGGATGACTTGTTGGTCCAGGCGAATGCCGTTGACAAAGAAATTGTAGAGCTGGGTGGGCGCGGCCGAGTTTTGACTGATATTGAATGGCTTGCCGCTCAAGCTCTTGCCGTTATAGTCGAGAATGCTTTGTGCATCGATAGCAACCAGGATGTTCCAGATGTTGGACATTTATAGCTCCTTGATACTGCGAGAGACACTATGGCGTTCTTGGCCAACTACAGCATCGAGTGGATGTTGTATGATTTAAGTGCTTTTTCTCATCGCAGCCGTCCTTGCCTTGGTGCTGTTGTGTTGAATCAACTTTCAACAGGCTGCGGGTGAAATCTAGCTCTTGAGGTTTTTTAGTCAAATTGATCTTGGTGAAAAGGGTGGAATTAAGACGGGTGGCAGATTAGTTGTGTTCTATTGCCATCGGCTATTAACTCAAGGCTGATTCAATTTAACGAAACCAAGTAATAACAAATAACCCCGTAGTCCACGGAAAATGACCAGGCATGCCGCCACCTTGGAGCAGGTATCATGTACCGCCGCAGTCCCTTGATCGGCAGGCGACGCTACCTTCTCTCCCGCGATTACGGACGCGCCCTACATGTCAGAGCCTCAAGCCCGTTGCGCCATCCCTGTTGCCATCCCCGAGTTCCCGGTGTGCCACGCCCGTGGTGGCACTTCCACCGGCCTGATCCTGGCCAAGGAAGCGCTGCCTCGGGATGAAGCCCTGGTGGAAGAGTTGCTGCGTCACCTGATGGGCGTGCCTTTGCACGGTGAGTGGCCGGGCAACACCCAGATCACGGGCCTGGGCCGAGGCGTGCCGACTAGCAACAAGGTATTTATCGTCGAGCGCCGCCCCGGCGAGTCTCGAATGACCAGCACCTTGGCGCAGATGGCGGCGGGCAAGAGTGCCATCGACTGGAGTGTCAACTGCGGCAACATGTCGGCGGCCTTGCCGTTGTATGCGTTGCAGCGGGGCTGGCTGCTACCGGGCGAGCGCGATAGCCAGATCGAGATCTACAACAGCAACACCCAGACAACGATGTACGCCCGACTTGGGTTCGCCGATGGGCGCCTGCTCAGTGACACGCGGATTCCTGGGGTCAATGGCATGTTTCCCGGGGTCGACCTGTTTCTCGACGACCCGGTTGGGGCCAAGACCGGGGCCTTGTTTCCCACTGGGCAACGACTCGACCTGCTCGACGGCGTCGCTGCTACCTGCATCGATGTGGCGGTGCCGATGGTCATCGTCAAGGCCAGTGACCTGGGCAAAAGTGGCCAGGAGACCCCGGCGCAGTTGGATGCCGACCCGCAGTTCAAGGCCCGGTTGCTGGAGCTGATGGTCAAGGGCGGCTTGCGCATGCAACTGCGCAACCGCGATGGCCGCCTGATGAGTGCCGATGAGCTGCGGTGCAGTGAAACCATTCCGAAGATCTGCATCGTTAGCCCGGCCCTGGGGGAGGGGCAGCTGTCTACCCGGTATTTCACTCCGCAGAATGCCCATCCGTCCCTGGCGGTGTCCGGTGGCTGCTGCTTGGCAGCGGCGTGCGTGGCTGAAGGCACGGTGGCCCATCAGCTATTGGCCCAGGGGCCGCAGTTGAGTGCGTCTTTGGGTGAGTATGCGGTGTCCATCGAGAACCCGGCCGGGGTGCTCGAGACTTTGATCACTGCGCGTCTCGATGGGGCGCAGATGCTGATCAAGGGCGCGGCTTACCGGCGCAGTGCGCAGATTCTGTTGCAGGGGACGGTGCCGTTGTACAACGCTTCGCCGGCCCTGGTCGACGCGCTGCAGCATCGCAACTAAAGCGCTTTCAGCGCACTGGAAAGCTTTGCCGCAGCGCATCGACCATTACCAGCAGAGCCTGTAGCGGATTGTTCGCCAGGGGCAGGCCGACCTTAAAACCATCGGCCTTCTGCGCCGGGTCAAGCCAGTGCGGTGCGGCTTCATGGGCAAACAGGATCTCGATCTGCGCATGGGGGCCTGGGTGAAAGTGAAACTCCAGGCACGGCTCGGTGAACCAGCAGGGCTTGCATGGGCCTTGAGCGGTGGTCAAGGCCACGAGCCAGAGAGCCAGTATGTCCAACTCGAAAGCGGTCAGGCAGGCATCTTCAAAGCTCCAGGCGCCCTGGGGGTGTTCGATCCGCCCTTGGATGCGCAGCCAGTTAGCGTCCCAGCGTTCACGGCTGTCGGGAAACTGATAGCCGAGAATGTCCAGTTAAACGCGTAGGGCGGGAGTGTCATTGAGTGTTAGTGACATGCAGATCGGGGCTCGAGCTTGAGGGCGGTGCTGATGGCAGGAATTGTGGAACTCGCTGACCGAGCAACTGGACCAGCGCGGGGTCCATGAATTCGTAGTCGTCGGGAATGTTCAGGCAGATGATTTTTTTCTGTCCCAGGTACTGCTTGAAGCGTTTGGATAGCTAGCTGCGGTGGCGGGCCTCCATGACCAGAATCAGTTGTGCCCACGTCAGCAGCTCCGGGCCAAGCGGCACTTCGGCGTCGTGGTTGAGCCCGGCGGAAGCCGTTTCGATCCCCGGCCAATCGGCGAAGACCTGTTCGGCGGTGGGGCTACGCAGGCGGTTCTGACTACAGATAAGCAATACTTTCAGCATCCTGCTGAACTCCCTCTTGCACTGCTGTGGGTGTTGAGCGGCGATTGTTCGTGGCTTTTACCTGGCTATCCAGCATCTGTCGAAGCACGGTAGGGCTGCAGGTCGATGTCATCACTCAAGCGATTGAAGGGCGTTTCTGGCTGCGCTGATGGGTGTAGTACCTGCTTCTTTATGAGGCCATGCCAGAACCCTGTGGCATTCAGTGTTTTTATGCCGAGGTGATCAAGCAAAATTCGACGTTGTTGGACCCGGTGTCGGGAAATTTGCTGTTTCTGTAAGTTCGCAATGCCTCTCTACTATATAGAAGGCGTTTTTTGCTTACGCCAAAGGCTGCGCTTAACGGGCGCTGGATGAGCGAAGCTATCCAGCATTGCTGATCGAGAAGTTTATGCTGGGATTCAAGAGGCTCTAGCTGTGATGTTGATTTATCGGAGATTGAGTTGACTGCTGCTGGAGACATGCCGATTGCTGCTGTCCTTAATAAGGTAGGCCTGGTGAAGAATGCTGCCGTAGCGCGAGACCTTCTTGGGGCGGGGGGCAGGTAGATGGCGAGGTTGTCGATCGCACCTATATATAGCCTTGCGAAAGCCCCTGTTTCAGGGGCTTTTGATCTTATTCATAGAAAATTCAAATTAAGTGTTGACGGCAGATTCTACAAGTCTATAATTCGCCCCACTTCCGGCGCAGTCGAAACGGAAAACTCCTTGAGATTCAACGAGTTACGCGGTTTTCGACGGCGGTTACGCTTCGGCTCATCGAAGCCAGAAGGAGTTGGTAAGGCAGTGAGTTTTAGCCTTATTAACGATTCGATCCTCTCGGTCGAAAGCGGTGAAAAAGAGGTGTTGACAGCAGCGTGTAACGCTGTAGAATTCGCCTCCC